>CAYWZD010000210.1:0-6915 GCA_964462755.1 uncultured Victivallales bacterium
AGAGCCGGTCCGGCATCGCTGGCTGCTCACTGATTTCCAGCAGCAGTTCCTCAAGAAGAAGGACCGCCCGCGCATGTTGGTTCAAACCGGGAACCCGCAGCAGGGTGAATACGCTCCGGAGTTTCCGCAGAAACGGTTCCGGTTCCCGGAGACGTATGAAAAGATTCTTTTCCCGGAGAGCAATCAGGCCGCTTGAAATATAATGGTCAACGCGGGAGCCGCGGAAACACAAATGGGTTTGAAACCGGAAAGTCCCGAGTGGAGAACCGTAGAAAAAGGGAATCCCCGGCCAGGTGATGAACACGCCGGGACCGCTCGAAAATTCGGGAGGATTGCTCCCGGTATGAACTTCGACTTCCCCTTTGTAAATGAACTGGATTCCGTAGTAGCCGTCGAACATGCGGTTCTCCGCGTAATTGGAAACGCTCGTGCACTGTCCATAGTTGACGAATATCAGATCATCGAAATAGTCCATGAGCCGCCTGTCCCGTTTTGCGACGGAAAACACAAAAGAATGTATTATTTGCTCATCTTTTTCCGTCTTCTGTAAAATAGCATTCCTGTCCTGTTTTTCAAATTCCGACGGCAAAGAGTTTTCCGGAACTTCCGAAACCTTGCCCGCGGGTAAAAAACAGTGGAAGATTTCCGTGTCATTTTTTGCGAAAAAGCATGGATTTTTCCGGAAGGAGGGTGTATTGTTTCATTTTACAGGAGAAAATGGATTTTTCATGATGAAGACTGAACTCGAATGCATTCTATGTTTCGGAAAAAGCGCCCTGTTTCTGACGAAGCGGTACGGGATGCCGCATGACGATAATGTGAAGCTGTACCAATCCGTTCTGCGTGAGATTGCAAAGGCTGATTTCAATGAACCGCCGCCCGTCATCGCCAGAAAAGTCTATCAGCTCATTTCGGAGAAGACCGGGGAGAAAGACCCCTTCAAACAGGAAAAGGACCTTTCCACCGAACATGCGAAACGTCTGCTGAAACCGCTGCGCGCGAAACTGAAGGCATTCGACGACCCGCTGGAGGGACTGGTCCGGCTCGCCATGGCGGGAAACATCATCGACTTCGGAGTGGATTCCACCTTCGACCTCAATACAGCGCTGGACCGGATCACCGAAACCTTTTCCGAAAAAATCGACTTGGAGGCTCTCGAAGTTCTGCGCGAAGCTCTGGAAAAGGCAAAAAATGTGCTGTATATCACAGACAACTGCGGGGAAGCGGTGTTCGACTCCCTGCTTCTCGGACATTACCGCGCCAAGATGACGGTGGCGGTCCGGGGCGGCCCCATCCTGAACGACGTCACACGCCGCGAGGCGGAAGACTCCGGACTGGCGGCGGCCTCCAAACGGCTGATCGATACGGGCGACAACACCCCCGGCGTCGATCTCTGCCGCGCCTCCGCCGAGTTTCTGGAAGCCTACCACTCCGCGGACCTGATCATCTCCAAGGGACAGGGCAACTATGAGACGCTCTGCGACACCAAACGCCCCACCGTGTTTCTGCTGCGTGCAAAGTGCCCGGTGGTCATGAACAAGCTCGGCGGCGTCAAAAAAGGGAGCTGCCAGATTCACCATGTCAACATCATTCCGTAAATTCCGCCTGAGCCTTCTGACCGTCCTTCTCTGGATTTCCGTTTCCGGTCAGACGGTCTCCCTCAAGGTGATTCAGACAACCGATATCCATGGAGCTGTCGAGCAGGGAAAATTCGGGAAGATTGCCACGCTCATATGCCAGGAAACAAAATCCGCGGGCGGATCGGAAAAAACCTTACTGGCCGATTGCGGAGACCTGATGCAGGGTTCGTTCCCGATGACACTGGACAAAGGCGGCGTCATGATCCGCGCGCTGAACTTTCTCGGTTATGATATTTTCGTGCCCGGAAACCATGACTTCGAGTTCGGAACCGATTCCATTCTCAAGTCTTTAAAGCAGTTCAGGGGAACCGTCTGCGTCCTCAACCTCGATTGGAAGGAAGCCCCCCTCCGCGGCTGGACGCTGTTGAAAAAAAACGGGGTGAACGTCGCCGTGATCGGCATGACCTTTCCGGCACTGGATACGCTCGTTTCCGAAGAACAGCTGACCCCCGCGATTCTCCTCGACGCGGAGAGGAAGATGGCGGAAATCATGCCGGAAGTGATGAATGCAAAACCGGACTTGATCATTCTCGCCGTCCATGCCGGTGAATACACACCGGTCTCGGCACGCCTCACGCTCACGCAACTGATCCGGAAATATCCCCAGATCGACCTGGTTCTCGGCGGTCACACCCATCAGAATATTCCGGGAAAAACGCTCGGCGGACACTCATGGTTCCTTCAGGCGCCCGCCCATGCCGCCGGAATCGCTGTCGCGGACATTCTTTACGATCCGCGGGAACGCAAGGTCATTTCCCTTCAGAGCCGGCTGGTTCTTCCCGATGCCGACACCGTTCCCCTTCCGGAGGCGGAAACGGTCTTTTCGGAACTGCTGAAACGTTCCGCACGAACCGGCGCGGAACAGATTGCCCGGATTCCCTTTGCGCTCGCGCCCCTCTCTGGGACGGAGAGATCAAACCGTCAGACGGAATTGTTCGCAAGCGCCATCCGCGGATACATCGGAACCCCGATTGTCTTTCATGGAGCATCGGGAAAATTCGAACAGCCGCCCGGTCCGCTGAACCGTCGGAATCTGTTCTCGATGGTTCCGCACGAAGACAAAATCGGCGTTCTGAAACTGACGCCGTCCGAATGCCGTCTTGTTCTCGAGGAGCAACTCGCGAAAAAACGTTCCGGCATGTTTCAGTCGCCGTCCGGAATCGTTTATTCCACGGAACGCGGCGGACGGATCAAGGGGCCACTGCGTCTGAAAGGAAAAGACAGCGACTGGACGGATGAAAAACAGACGGTCGACTGCGCCTTCACCACGTTCGCGCTGGCCGGCGCCGGCGGCCGTTTCCCGCTTCTCCGTTCTCTTGCCCGGATGCATTCCGTCGTGACTTATCCGGATCTCATCCGGACGGTTCTGGAAAACCATCTGCGCAAAAATTATCCGATTCAAACGCATTCAAACGAAAGGAAATGAATCATGTATAGATTCTGCTTATGCTGTCTGCTCGCAACGCTGTTCTGTTCCTGTTCGAGAGATTATGTCTTCTCGGAAAAAGACCGGCTGACCCCGCAGGAGGAAGAGGCAATTGTCACATATGTCCGAAGTTTCATCCACCACAACAAAAAGATTAAACTCTCCAAAGAGGAACAGTCCATCGTCCAGACACAGAAGCCGGATTTTGTCGTCCATTACCGAGGCTGCAAGGATGGACAGCTTTCCATCCGGTGGAAGCTCCCGAACTACAGGGTGCTTCTGCTTCAGCGATCCGGAAATCTTCTTGCGGAGACACGGGCGGACTGGATCATCCGGATCATTACCGACAACGCCACAGGAAAACTGCCGAAAGATTTCTTCGGCGCCCAGGGAGAAGAGCTTTCCCTGCCTCCCCTTTAAAAGAGGTCTGGCCGCACTCAAATTCTGATGAAAAATGTTCCAAAAAAACACGGAAAGACCGAGAAAGTGTATTTTTCTATGCATTTATCCTTGAAATCCACTCAAAAAAAATTTTTCCGCCGCTTGACAATTTGAGGTTCCATGCTAAAGTAAGACTCAGGAAGCAGGCAGACGGGCTCCGAATAAGAAATGAATAAAGGCCGCAAAGCCTTAAAGTACATTGTAAGTTGGAGCGAACAGTTCCCCCTGCTTCCGTTTTTTATGCCCATTCACATTTTTACCTGATATTTCCCGCCGGTTCATCCCATGAAGAAGTTGTTTGTTCAGGAGAGTTAATTGCTTTTATGTTTTCCCGCAAAAATAGTGAAAATAAGTCGTTTTGCCTATTGCAGAACGAATGTTTTTGTTTATAATCTAAAGGGTGGTGTGTCTTTATTTTTCCAGGAGGAGGGTTATTATGAAAACGTCAACGACGGAACGGGATTGTGCGTACTCGGGCCCGGTTTCAGCAAGACGGGCGGTCAGTTTTACCTTGGTGGAGCTTCTTGTCGTCATCTCAATCATCGCAATTATCGCAGCCATGCTCTTGCCTGCCCTGAACAAGGCGCGGGAAGCTGCGCGGAAGGCTTTTTGTCTGAGCCATCTGAAGGACATGGCGACCTCCAGCATCCTGTATACGGACAACAACAAGGAACATTTTCCGGCCGCGCATTTTTACAATTCCGGCGCGGCGAAGGATTACTGGTGGTCCGTCCTGACTCAGGTCGTCTATCCCAAAGCCGCCGAAAGAAACTGCGGCGTTGCCATGGACAGCTTTTACAAAACATTTCTGTGCCCCTCGGAACAGGTTCCCACCGGTGCGGACCCTTCTTTTCAGTACACCCATTATGGCGTCAATGTCAAGTTCACTCACTACAATGCTCCTGCCAGAAAGATATCCACTGCGTTCAAACCGTCCTCCGTTGTGGTATACATGGACTCGAACACCCGTTCCAGCTATGCCATCACGGACGACAGCCTCGCCAGTGAACGGCACGGGACCAACCGGACGAATACCTCGTATCTGGATGGGCACTGCGAGTTTCGTCCCCTGGGCAGAAGCGCAACCCGTGACGAAAAATTGTTTGAGGGATACAATTTCCCCTGTGCCAACACCATTGGAACTTGTGCGACCAACTGCAACTGACCGAGTCTCTCCGCCGAATTTCCCCCTCCCCTTCTGAATCATCCCGGGAAGGGGGTTTTCGTTGTACTCATTTCCAACAGGGCTACTTGCAAAAATCGAATCCCGGCAGTATATTGTCAGGTTTTACAAAACAGGAGGCATTTGCCATGGCGGGGACATCAGTACACAATTCACAGAAAGAGTTGAGCGTGACTCCGGAAACCATCGATTCCCTGGGCGCGCAAGCACTGGTTTTCACGGGATCTGACAATAAAACCATCCCTTACCGTCAATTCGTCTGCGGCGAAAAACTCCCGGGCAAATATTCCATGCTCATCTTTCTGCACGGCGTCGGTTCGGTCGGGGAAGATAACTTTCTTCAAATGAGAATTCCCGGTCCGCCGATCATTCGTTACTGTCTCTCGAAAAAGATGAAAACGGTGATTCTTTTTCCCCAGTGCCGCGTCAACTGCAAGTGGGTCGACGTGCCCTGGGATTCCCTGAATCACGAGATGCCCGCCGTCCCCTCGGTCCACATGAAACTGTCCATGGAACTCCTGAAAAGCAAAATCGCCGAATTCAAGCCCGACGGAAAACGGATTTATGCCGGCGGCATCTCCATGGGCGGTTACGGTGCATGGGACATCGTTTCGCGTATGCCGGAAACTTTTGCGGCCGTCCTTCCCATCTGCGGCGGAGCGGACGTCCATCAGGCGCCGAAACTGAAAAATCTTGCCGTCTACACCCTGCACGGCGATCAGGATACCGCGGTGCCCGTGTTTCGTTCCCGCGATATGGTCAGAGCGCTGCAGTCCAGCGGAAATTCGCGCGTCGTCTATCGTGAGCTCCCCGGGGTCGGACACAATGCGTGGGACACCGCGTTCGCCGACGATCAGGCGGTGGAATGGCTGTTCGCTCAGACGAAATAATCCACAGGAGAAACTGATTATGTCTTCCGAAGCAATCAACGAACTGGTCGAGGTCATGCGGAAACTGCGTGCGCCCGGAGGTTGTCCATGGGACCGTGAACAGACCCACCGTTCCCTGATGCCGTTCCTCCTGGAGGAGTGCGGAGAGCTGCTGGACGCCATCGACGCGGAGGACGATGAGAATTTCAAGGAAGAACTGGGCGATGTCCTCATGCATCTGGTCTTTCACTCCGTCATGGCGGAAGAGCGTGGCAGGTTTTCTTTCGATGACGTGGCAAAATCAATCGTCGCCAAGATGAAATACCGTCATCCGCATGTTTTTTCGGATGTTTCCGCACCGACTTCCAACGACGTTCTCGACCTCTGGGAAAAAGTCAAGGCGAAGGAACCCGGCCACGCGCCCGGAAAAAAGACATCGATTCTGGATGGTGTCCCGAATCATTGCCCCGCTCTTATTCAGGCGGAAAAAGTCCAGAAGAAAGCGGCCAAGGTCGGATTCGACTGGAGCACCCAGGAACAGATCCTGGACAAAATCGAAGAAGAGATCGGCGAGCTTCGCGCCGCCATGAAAACCGGCGACAATGAACAGATCGACGGCGAGCTCGGCGATCTTCTTTTCGCGGTTGCCAATCTGTCACGCTTCCGCAAGCGTGATTCCGCGGAACTCCTTCTGGCGCGCGCCACAAAGAAATTCAAAAAACGTTTCGCTTTCATCGAGAAAAAACTAGCGGAAGAGAATCGCGCTCCGGAGAAATGCACTCTCGAGGAACTGGATGCCCTCTGGAACGAAGCCAAAAAACAGGAATCCGATAAAAAATAAACGGTCCCGACATCAATTCCGCAACCGGGAGGGGACAAAATGAAAAACGCGATAACAGCCCTGATCCTCGGTGCTTGCGCACTCCTTCCATTCCTGATTCTGGTTTTTCTCTGCCTGCTTCGTTTTTCCCATGAAAACCTCATCGGAGGAACGCCGTTCGCAACTTCATGGCACATTTCCTTCTGCGGGATTCATTTTTCTCTTTACCCGACATGGGGAGGCGTCCTTCTCCTCGGCATGGGAATCCTTCTGATTCTATCCTCGCTCGTTCTGTTGGCGATCAGACCCGTTTCCTGAAGAAAAATTCCCGCGGAAACCCATTCCGGCTCGATGATTTTAAGAATCATTGACCGGTTCTCCTGTTTCCCGGCGAATTGCATGAATTTGGTCAAATCCTTGCTTTTTTGGCTTTTTTCCGGCATGAGAGGTTGAATTTTCCTGAACTGGCTGTATCTTATTAACTCATTCGTGTTCGTGCGTGGATTCCGCGGGGCGGAGTCTTCCCTTGCCAAACC
>CAYWZD010000211.1:0-6906 GCA_964462755.1 uncultured Victivallales bacterium
AAAGGAGCTGTTCATAATTCAGCAGCTGCCAGTTGTTGCGGATCAGGGTCAGATATCCGTGAGAAATCCATTTTTTCGGAACGTCCGGAGTGCCGGTCAGTCCCATTTCAACGGCCGCATTCAGAACTTCCGCTTCGGAACATCCCAGAATTTCCGCGATCTTCCGGGGCGGAACCATTTCCCAATTACGCCAGACGAACGCCTGCCAGCGGGTGGGAAAGTGGGGGTAGAGAACAGGACTCGGTGCGCTTCCGACGGGCAAATCTTCCAATTTCATAAGGTTTCTCTCTGTGCGTGTTTAAATAAAATGTTAATTTTAACATCCTGATAAAATATTACCTGAAATCCAAATTGCAAGCCGCAATAAGAAATGAAAAAGGCTTTTTCCGGCAAAAATTCCATTCAGTTTATGAAAAAATGAGCGAAAGTGAATGGGTCAGGCATTCACTCGATGGCGAAGAAATTCCGCGGTGACTGGCCGTAATACTTTTTGAATTCTTTCGAGAAATTGAACTGGCTGGTGAATCCGACCCGTTCAGCCGTTTCCTTCACGGAACAGTTCTTGGTTTGGAGAAATTCAAGAGCGCGTTCCATCCGCCGCGAGACGATGTAGCGGTGAACCGGCCGGTTCTGATATTGGCGGAAAAGCTTATTGATCGCCGACGGGCAAAGCCCGAACTCGTTTGAAAGCCGGAACAGGGAAAGGTCGCCGTCCAGATTCATCTCAATGAAGTGGCGGAGGGCATCCATGACCGGCGGAACGATTGTTCCTTTGCATTCGTCGGACAGCCTCTGGAGAAGCTCGAAGCAGATTCCCGCGTTGAGGGAGGGAACCGGTTCGTCCGTGGATATGAACTGTGCCCGGAGCGCATCGTACGCGGCAAGGAAAAATCCCGGATTTTTCAGCTGGATGCAGGTTTTTCCGGAAAGGTTCGACTGCGCCAGTATTTCCTGGAGCAGAATGCCTTTCATGACAATCGACTTTTTTTCGGAAAAACCCTCCGGCCCGGTCATGAACTCATAGTCGCGGAGCGGCTGAAAGACCATCAGGTCGCCCGGCTCCATGCAATAGCATTTTCCGTCATAACGGACATATTCGGACCCCTTCAGAACCAGCCGGAGGGAAAGGAAGTCCGGACGTCCGATCCATGCACGGTGTCCCGGCAGAAGATGGTGCTTCACGAGGCTGTGCGCATACAGCATGGAATCCGAGCAGAGCGGGGAGGAGAACAGACATTCGAAATCGGTATATCGATTCAGTGTCGCATGATAAACGTATTTTCCTTTCGGCGTTTCCGTTCCCCTTTTCCAGCCTCCCTTCAAAAATATGGAGTCATCCTCGAGTATTTTCATAAAATCTCCGAAAGCAAATGTTTTTTACCTTTTTCAATATGTATTCTAGCACGAATGCGGTTGTTTTTCAAATTGAAAAAGATATTTTGAATGACAACGGAATGAAGAAAGGATTATTTTCATGAAACCGATTACCTGGAGTTTTGGAATGCAGAGCCGCGCGGCGTCCCGCGTGGGAGCCGACCCCGATCTTTCCGGCGCGGTGGAAGCCGCCGCCCGGGCGGGGATGACGGAAGCCATCATTTTCGGAAAGGACCACACAGGGTTCTGCTTCCATCCGACGAAAGTGGGCGTCACGCATCCGAGGTTGAAAATCAACCTCACAAAAGGAATGACCGACGAACTCCACAAGCGCGGCATGAAGGCGATTGCCTACGTCAACTTCGGGATGGACGGCGAGGCGGCCCGGCGGCATCCGGAATGGCTTCAGGAATCCGCGCCGGGCTCTTTCTTCACAACAAAGGACCACTTCGCCGATCTCTGCCTCTACCGCGGGTATCTGGACGAATATCTTCTGCCGGTCCTCAAGGAAATGCTCACGGACTGCGGGGTGGACGGTTTCTTTCTGGACACCATGTCGGCGTTCTATTACTGCTGCTGTCCCGTCTGCCGCGCCGACTTCAAGGCGAAAACCGGACACGAACTGCCGCTGCCGGACGACAGGAACAATCCGGACTGGAATATTTACGGTCCGTATTCCTTCCGCAGAATGAAGGATGTCATTGCCAAAGTCCGCGATTCTGTCCACAAGATACGTCCGGAGGCGATCGTGATTTTCAACCATGTGGGCGGTCCCATTGACCCCCACGCGTCTCCGGGAGTGCCGGACTGCCTGGTCTCCTGTGATCCGCCCGCTTTTTTCCCGTGGATTTCCCTGTATTCGAACTACATGTCCTCCCTGCCGGTCACGGGAGATGTTTTCATCGAACGTTTCGCGCGGGGCTGGGGCGACCGTTCCGCCAACAATGACCTGACCATGGTCTACAAAAGCGCCCTCATCTTTATGTACGGACAGCGTTTCTGTGTAGGCGACCGCATGCATTCCGAAGGGCGGCTGGCCCCCGGTTCGCTTCATGCGATGAATCTCATCTCGAGGATCTGGCGGAAAATGAACCGTCTGATTCCTCCATCCGCGGAACTTGCGCCGGACTTTCTCTTCCTCTACTCGGAAACTTTCCGTTCCGGGACTGCCATGCATTCATTCGCGCGGCGTGACGCATGGCAGAAGAAGTCCATCTCTGTCCTGGGAACGTACCGTCTCCTTCTGGATTGCGGCCGCAGTTTCATGACGGCTCCTGAAATGGCGCTGGAACGGAGTCTGAATGTGAAACGGCTCCTGATCATTGCCGCGACCGAATATCTGAAGCCGGAAACGGAAAAAATCATCAGGAATTTTGTTGTCGGCGGCGGAAACGTTCTTGTCGCCGAGTACCTGCCGAGGCTGGACGGCAATTCCATTCCCGAATGGCTCGGCATCCGCGGCGAGGCGTCCGAACCGTATCAGCCCTGCCTCTATCTGCCGGATTTCCGGAAGAGGATTGCGGACAGCGAACGGATTCTGGTTCGCGGGGATGTCCGGAAAATCGAACTTTCCACTGCAAAGCCTCTGCTGTTCGGATATCCGCAATACGACATGACTCTGATGGGGGGCGGCTACAACTCGTCCGCCGCCGAACCCGCGGACGTGCCGCTCCTGACCGTCAACCGTTTCGGGAAAGGAAAAGTCTACTTTCTGAACTGCGCCCTTTTCACCGATTACGGCGACAGCGCCTCCCCCGAGCAGCGGCAATGGGCGGCGGACCTTCTGAAAAAACTGTGGAAAAACGCTTCTTTCGAACTGGAGTCGCCTTCCGGCAATGTGGAGATCGCTTCATGGCGGGATGGAGAAAAAACCTCCGTCCACGTGCTGGTCAATCATGGAGGACGCCGGGATTCTCTTCAGTATCTCTATACTTCGGAACAGATCGATGCTCCCCAGCCGGTCTTCGATGTCGTTCTGAAGGTCCGTTCCGAGGCGAAAAATCCGAAGGTTCTGCTCAATGGGAAAAAGACGGAATTTACATGGCACGGCGATTTTCTCCATATCCCGGTACGGATGGATGAAGTCTGGAAAATCGTGAAAGTGACTGAATGAAACCATGTTTGCCGGAATCGCCTTATCCGTGCTCGCCGGAGGAATCTGGACACTGACCGGCGTAGTCAACAGCTGTTGCGCCCGGTTCAAACTGGACCTGGTTACCTATCTGCTGGCGAACACGCTTTTCTCCCTGCTTCTGACCTCCCTGCTGTTCATTCATCCGGATGGTTTTCTTTCCCGGAACACCGTCCTTCTGGCGGGGATACTGATCCCGGCTGGAGTGCTGAACACCTCGGGCGCGCTCGCCCTTCAGAAAGGTTTGCAGAAGGGACATCACGGAATCGTTTTCCTGATTGCCCAGTCGGCGCTGGTCCTGCCGTTCCTGACCGGAGTGCTGTTCTTCGGCGAGAAGCCGGGCGCGCTCCGCTGCCTGGGAGCCGGGTTCATCCTGTCCGGAATGCTTTTTTGCGCCGTCCCGAAAATCCGGGAGGAAAAGAATGGCGTTTCGACGGAGAAAGGATGGCTCTTTTATGCGGTCGCGTCGTTTCTTCTCTTCGGGATTGCCCAATCCCTGATGACTGTGCCGTCCTTCTGGAAGGGATTCACGGACGGCGCGGGTGCCCGGACGCCCC
This sequence comes from uncultured Victivallales bacterium, assembly GCA_964462755.1. Classification (GTDB taxonomy): domain Bacteria; phylum Verrucomicrobiota; class Lentisphaeria; order Victivallales; family UBA1829; genus SIG94. The sequence continues at coordinate 4,063 of CAYWZD010000211.1, forward strand.
TGATCTACGCGGGCAGTTCCCTGCTCATGGTGACGACCGCGCTGTATCCGCCGGTCCGGAAAACGCTGGTTTTCAACAGGACTCTGATTCTTTGCGGAGTTATTGTCTCCATATTGAATACCGCGTCCATGGGGATCATTTTCGCCGCGCTGGACCTCCTTTCCAAAGGAGGCATCGGCGCGATCGGATTTCCCCTTGCCATCAGCGCGTCGCTGGTCGGGTTTACGCTCTACAGTCTGTTCGTGATGAAGGAGAAATGCTATGCGTTCACGATACTGGGATTGTTCGTAATTCTGGCGGGAGGCATCCTGATTTCAGTCTGAGATTTTGAAAAAAAAACAAAAGAAACGGCCGCGGCTCCTGTTTCCGGGAACCGCGGCCGAATGTTTTTTCTCGCAGAGATCAGGTCAGATCAGGGTATCCCACAGAGCGGGATCTTCCAGTTTGGCCTTGACCGCGTTGACGAATTTCGCGCCTTCGGAACCGTCGACGATGCGATGGTCCACGCTGAGCGTGATCTTCATCATGTCCTTGGCGACAATCGAGCCGTCCTTCTCCACCACCGGAGTGGGGATCGCGGAGGAGACCGCGAGGATGCCCGCTTCGCCGGGGTTGATGATCGCGGCGAAGTTCTCCACGTTCATCATGCCCATGTTGGAGATGGTGAAGGAACCGCCGGAGATCTCTTCCGGGGTGAGCTTGCCGGCGCGGGCCTTGGCGGCCTGTTCGGCGATCTCGTCCTGGAGTTCGTCCATGGCTTTCTTGTCGGCGTTGCGGATCACGGGGACGATCAGGCCGTTGTCCAGGCTGACCGCGATGCCGAGGTTGACCTTGGATTTATGCTTGATGGCGTCGCCGATGCATTCTGCGTTGACGGTCGGGAATTCGCGCAGGGCGAGGGCGACCGCTTTCGCGACGAACACGTTCACGCTGATGCTGATGTTCTGCTTCTTGAGGGCGGCGCGTTTGGCCTTGACCGCGCTCATGTCGATGGAGACCGTCACATAGAAGTGCGGCATCACATGCTTGGACTCGGTCAGGCGGCGCGCAATGACCTTGCGCATCGTGCTGAGGGGCTTGGGCTGTTCGAAGACCGCGTTCTTGACGTCCGCGAGCGTAATCCGTCCACCGTCGCCGCTGCCCGTGAGGGAAAGCAGTTCCAGCTTGGCGTCCTTCGCCACATTCAGGGCGACAGGCGTGATCTTCTTCGCGTTGTATCCGGAGTTGTCCAGATACGACTTGACGTCTTTTTCCGTGACGCGTCCGACACCGCCGCCGGTGCCCGGAACCTTGTTGATGTCGATCAGGAAATCCTTCGCGAACACTTTGGCGCGCGGAGAAACCGCCTTCTGCGCCGGAGCCGCGGGCGCCGCCTTGGGAGCGGACACGGGGGCGGAGACCGGAGCGGATGCCGCCGGAGCCGCCGCGACAGGTGCCGCCGCTTTGGGAGCCGCCGCAGGGGCGGCAGCGGGAGCCGGGGCAGCCGCCTTGGGAGCGGCCGCGGGAACGGCGCATTCCTTGAGCAGCGCGGAGATGTCCTCGCCGGGGTTGCCGACGATGAGTCCGGTGCAGAGCACGGGGACTTCCTTGCCGGCGGGCACGAGAATCTTCAGGATCGTGCCCTCGAACTGGGATTCGACATCAAGAACGGCTTTGTCCGTTTCCACATCGAACAGGACATCCCCCTTCTTGATCGCATCGCCCTCTTTGACCTTCCACGACTGAATCGTGACGGTCTCCTCGGATTGTCCGAGTCTGGGTATGGGTACTTTAGTTGCCATTGAAAGGGCCTCTTCCGGTTAAAGAATTTTCTTTGCGATTGCGACCATTTCCTCCACGCTCGGGAGGAAGGCCTTTTCCAGACTGTGCGCCTGAGGCGCGATACCGTTCTTGGCGCCGAGCTTGAGAACCGGTGCGTCGAGGGAATCGAAGCACTCGGCCACGATGCGGGAGACGATTTCACCCGTAAAGCTGCCGATGTCGACGCACTGGCTGATCACCGCGCACTTGCCGGTCTTGCGGACGGAGGCAAAGACGGTTTCCCAGTCGAACGGAACGAGCGTGCGGGCATCGATGAGTTCGACGCTGACGCCTTCGCCGGCGAGAGTCTCGGCGGCCTTGATGGCGTCCACGACGGCCGGGCCCCACGCGACGAACGTAATGTCGGAGCCTTCACGGACCACGTTGGCCACGCCGAACGGGATGGTGTAGGGGGCTTCCGGAACCACGCCCTTGTTGTTGTAGAGCAGCTGGCCTTCGACGAACACGACCGGGTTGTCTTCGCGGATCGCGGTCTTCAGCAGGCCCTTGGCGTCGTAAGGATTGGACGGATAGGCCACGTAGGTGCCGGGAATGTGGGCGAAGATGGATTCGAGGGACTGCGAGTGCTGTCCGCCGTATCCCTTGCCGCCGCCGACGGAGCAGCGGATGACCATCGGAACCTTGGTGGAGGCGCCGGTCATGTAATGCCACTTGGCGGCCTGGTTGGAGATCTGGTCGGAAGCCATCAGGGCGAAGTCCATATACATGAGTTCGACGACGGGGCGGTAGCCGGTCATGGCCATGCCGACGCCGGTGCCGATGATGGCGGCTTCGGAGATCGGGGAGTTGAACACGCGGGCGCGGCCGAAGTATTCGAGCATGCCCTTGGTCAGTTTGAACGCGTTGCCGTAGTCGGCGACGTCTTCGCCGTAGCAGACCACGCGTGCGTCGCGTTCCATTTCCTCGATCATCGCTTCCTTGATCGCATCCTTGTAGGTGATGCGGCTTTCGGCATCGCGCTTGACCGCCGGACGGGGACCGCGGGACATGAGCTGGTTGTAGGGAGCGGGAACGACCTCGCTG
>CAYWZD010000212.1:0-6872 GCA_964462755.1 uncultured Victivallales bacterium
CCACCATTTCCCAGTTTCGCCAGATCACGGCTTGAAAACGGGTCGGGAAATGAGGAAAATTCAACGTTGCGGGAGCGTTGCCGACCGGCAGCTCTTCGATCCTCATTTTACCGGTACCAGCTGAATGTTGTCGATATACAATGTGTCGAGCAGTTCTCCCTTTGCAGGAGTCACGTAAAGGATTGCTTCTTCTGACGGAATAAATTCTGGACCTTCCAGCACGGTCCACTCTTTTCCTTTGAATGAACTTGCGGACGCCTGAATTGTTCCCTGATAACTTTTCTTTGAATGATCATAGGTGGAAATCAAAAAAAGCGGTCCGTTCCCCGGTGCGGCGTCGACCCGGCATTTTGCGACCAGCTTATATTTCTGTCCGGGAACAAATCGTTTGTCTTTCATTCCGGGCGCGAGGGAATCGGGTGCCAGTTTCCATTGCATGGACCATGCCGGTTTTTTCCCTTTTTCGGCAAGGATGACACGATTGTTTTCTTCCATGCGGTAGGCGGTCTGCTCGCCCGCGGGCCAGAGACGATCCACGTTATGAGCGCAGAACCGGAAACCGCCCCCGGGCACTTTCCGGTAGAGGGTATCCGCGATCCTGCATTTGAATTCGAGCGCCTTATCCGCCATCTGCCCTTTTTCAGAGGCTTCTCTGTAACGGGTTACTTTGAATGCTTTGACATACTCATTAAACTTCCCCATGTCCTGCTTGAACGAGGCCAGATCCTTTTCGTCCCTCGGTCCCGCCGTCAGGCGCATATACAACCAGTTCAATTCTTCCTGCCGGATCTTTTCCGCAAGTGCGGGATCGGAAGTCGCCGCCATGAATGCCTGATCCAGAAGCGCACGGGTTTTCCAGATGAATTCCTGACTGAATTGGAAGACCGGACCGGGAACCGGAAGGTCCTTCCCTTTCCAGGCATCATGAAATTTCTGCCATTCGGTTTTCTGCATTGCGTAATATTCGCGGAACTGTGGGGCGGCTTTTCCGAAGTAGCCTTCGATAAAGTCGTTCAGCAGCGGTTCGAGCTTCCATTCCGGGTTCCAGAAACGCTTTGCGAAAATCCAGGACTTCAAAAGGGCATCCGCACCGCCGGGACTCTGATAGGCGCCCTGAAGCATGATGCCGCACGCCCCGTTCCGGAGATAGACATCCACGGCATGGTCCATGACCCATAGATTGGGATCGGGCATCGGATAATTTTTGAAATCGACGACATAATCCCAGATTAGAATGTTTGCGCCGATTTTGTGCCATTCCTGAAGGGCTTTATAAAAGGTTCCGCTTTCCTCGATGAAAAAGAGCGGATATTTCCACGCGTGCGAATCCGTGCAGAGACGGATCACTACATTTTTTCCGGGACACACCGTTTTCGGAGGATTGAAACTTTCCAGATAGGCGAGGGTCTCCACTTTGATGTCGGGATAATCCTGGTGGATGAGTTCCGCCACCTGATTGACGAAGTTCAGAAGCGGCCCGCTGATTCCGCCTTCCGCCTTTGTCATGGCAAGACACTTTTCACACTGGCAGAACCCATTTCTCCCGTCGTTCTGCGAAATGCTGATGATTTCGGGCGGATTTTTTTCCTTCCGCAGAAAATCAACCGCGTTTTTCGCGACAATCTTCACCACCTCCGGATTCGACATGCATAAATGTGCCGCACGCCGTCCCGGCTGCTGGACCTGACGCTTCCCGTCGATCATTGCAAAATATTCCGGATGTTCCTTGAAAAGCGAAGGGGGCAGAAGGGAATTGAAAGTATGACAGAAGGCTCCTTTCGGGAAGTTCCACGCGCCCCCGAGGTTTTCCGGGACCCAAGTCTGCCATGACTGGTTGGTCCGGTTGTAGATTTCCCACATGGGGTCGAACGCCGAAGCATAAAACGGTTCGCGTATGAAAAGATGCGGCTGACAAGAACGCGGCACAATGGACGTTTTTCCTTTGATTTCCGGCACGCGCGGCGGCTGTTTCGGAACATACCAGCGGACTCCGCAATCTTCTTCCAGCAGAGCGATCACTGCATTGATGACCGAACGGCGAAGGCCTCCGGTCAGAAGAATATTTCCGTTTTCGACCGCGATGCGGTACCCTTCATCGCCCAGTTTCGGGTCCGGGGCGCAAAAACGAATCGTTTTGCCTTGGACGTGCCCGTCCCCCTTGACCAACAAAAGTTGGGAACCGGTCATTTTCGGCCAGATATCCTGAAGAGTCTTCGCGGCGAACTTTTCGCGCTCATCCGGATTTTTACTCGTGACGACGGCGGTAAATTCCGAAAGATCAACCGTGGACGCCTTGCCCTTCGGTCTAAGCGAATTGTTCCATTCCGCGCTCAAGCAGAGAACCGCGGCCAGCAGGAAAGAGGTCAGTAATTTTTTCACGAAAAAACTCCTGTGTTATTACTTGAATTCAAGGGTACCGAACCGTTCCGGATTGTGATATCCGTTGGGGCCGCTCCAATGCGAAAATTCAGAGATGAATCCGGGCAGTCCGCGACGGTTCCGGCAGAAGTTGATCTTCCACTTCTCACCCGGTCGGACCGGTTTTTCCTGGATGTTTTTGAGAGGAACCGTGAGAACGACGGTCCACCGACCCGGTTCCACATGACTGTATGCCTTCGCACCGCTGTTCCAAGTCTTGTCGCGGCTGAGCGAGTCAAAGATTACGGGCACGGTATTGGAAACGATCTGAAACACCTTGCTTTCAGGGGACGGCTGAATAAACAGCTCCACTGAATCGTCCAGATAGACTTGTCCATCTTTTTCCTTGCAGACACGGGTGACTTTGTAGTCTTTCGCGTCGAAGCATTCAAAGCCCACATAGAGATTCTTGTCGTCATAGAGCAGATACGCGTTGCTCTTGAGATAGGCGTCGCCTCCGAGCCAGGCGATCCATTTGTCCGCGATCGCGGCTTTTCTCCAGACTGGATCGCGGAGGGTGCCATCCATGACCGGTGCTTTTTCCGTCCGTACGGCGGTGAGCTTGCGGGCGTTCTTAAGAATATCGGAAACGCGTTGGAAATTGGACTGGATAACCTCCAGACCGGAATTCTTCATCAGTTCCACTCGCCGGGCGTAAACGGAGTCTTTCGGGGCCAGCTTCTGAGCTTCCCGGATATATCCCTCCAGTTTTTTGATATCCTCCGCCTTGCAGATTTTTGTCCAGTCATCATTGGTTGTGTCGAGAGCCATGGTTTTACGTCCTGCGTTTTTTCGACGGTAGAGCGTGTCGAGATACTTCCAATATTGCGCCATCGGTTTTTCCGCAGGGCCGTAAAAGAGCCGGTAGTATTCCTCCGTCATTGCATGGATGTCAAGGTCCCAGTTGTCCAGCAGTTTCATGGTCGCATAGACCCTCAGGTGATCCATGGCAGGACTGCGCCAGTACCACTCGTCCAGCTGGCACATCACTCCCTTGATCCGATGTTTTTTCATCCGTTCGACCTCTTCGGCGACCAGATAAGGCGACAGGTTCGGGAAACGGTCGCAGGAATAAAGCTCCGGAAAAAGATAATAGTCCCAAAGATACACGTTCGGAGTCTTTTTGCACCACTTTCCGATATTTTCCCACGTGTAGTCCCGGAGCGGACGGTTTCCGAAGTCGGCGTAGGACTTCGTCAGCAAGACCGCCACATTGTCGGGAATCTCCAACTTGTCGGGACATTCCATATAATCCCAATAGGCGCAGCAGGAAATGAACTTGCCCGGATGGGTTTTTTGAATCTCCCGCGCCACACTTGAAATGAATCCCCACACATAGTAACTGGCGGAGCCGTTATGAAAATTCTCCGAGTGAGTCTTGGGCGCGAATTGAGCTTTGCATTTGTCGCAGATGCACCATGCGGCGGTGTCGCTCGGCATCACGGAGAAGAAATCGCCGATGGACCATCCGTCTGAAGCGTTTCCGTCGAAGAATGCCCGGGCGTCCTTCACAATCTGGGCGAACACCTCCGGATTGGAATAGCAGAGTTGATTGCCGGACTGGGGATTTCCGAGAGCGAACCAGTCTTTTTTATCCGAAAAACGCTTGTGGTAATCGAGCGGATTGTGGTTGGCTGCGAACGGCACGCCGCCGACCTTCATGCGGCGTCCCCACCGCAGTATTTCGGATTCCGGCAATAGATCTTTGGCCGGCTCTTTCGGACGGGACCACTTCCATACATGCAGAGAGGCGGGAATCCGGTTGAGTGCAAAAAGCGAACGGAACTTCACGGATGGAATATGACGGATATCCGTATTGCCGGGAAGGATCAAGTTTTTGGACGGCTGGATGACTTCCCCCAGCTCTGTGAGCATATACCAGCGGACGCCGCAGAATTTTTCCAGAAAATCGTTGACCGCATAGAGGGAACCGGTCTCCTGAAAAAATTTGTTGGAATTGAAGGTATGCCCTTTTAATTTTGCATTTTCGGCATCCGTCTGATCGCGTCCGATCAGAATGAGATTGCCGTCCCGCGCCTGAATCCGGTATTCCTGTTCCTGCAGGGATTCCTTCGTCAGCCCGCATTTCCGGGTATATTCGCTTTCCCCCACGTAGAGGGCTTTTCCTTTGGCGGAGGACTGGATTGCAAGCCGGGCGCCGGTGGTCTTGAAAATATACTTCTGGAGTTCGGCGGCGGCTTCCCGTGTCGGTTCCGGCGAGTTCTTGTCCACCACGATGCACATTTCCGGCCTGCCGTCGTGAACGATCACGATCTCATCCTGACTTTTTCCCAGGGAGGAGCAGGAGACGACGATGGGGATGACTGTTCCGCAGACAGCCAGAAACGGGAGGGATTTCTTCATTTTTTTCCTTATTTATGGATTAATATTGTTCCAGCGGCCAGGTCCGGTATCCGGCATTGTCCGAATACGCATCCTGCATCTTGACAAGCGCCGCGCGTCCGGTAATGTCCAGAACGGTGTTGGTTTTGTCTTTATGAACGTAAGAGGCGGGATCTTTCAGTCTTCCGTTGTCGAACAGGATTGTCAGATTGTTTCCGTATTTCGGACGGTCCCCGATTTTTGCCCGCTGGGCAAACAGGTCGCGGTTCGGTCCCTGCGCGACAAAAACATTGGTATATTTCAATCCGCCGACCCACCAGTAGGGCCCCGTCATCTGGTATGCGCTTGAACCGAGAGTTTGATAGGCCTTGTCGTAGTCCCAGTGCGGACAGCTCAAGACTTTCGGAAAGATCTTGCAGTAAGGACGGTCCGGCCTCATCGCGGGGAGGTATTTCAAGGGAATCAGTATCCCGAGGCTTTCATATTGAGTGCCTCCCAGGAAAAAACGGTTCATACTGCCGGAATAGGCGGTGCTGGTAAAAGGGTCTTGCACGGACGAAGAGGGAGCCAGCAGGGTATTTGCGGAGTAACGCAAATTTGCACTCGGGATGTATTCCTTGTAATCCTGCGCATAGGAGAACGTCTGAAGCCCCAGCTGTTTTACATTATTGACGCACGTGATGTTCATGGCTTTATTTCTGGCCGCATTCAGGGCAGGGAGCAGCATTCCGGCGAGAATTGCAATGATTGCAATAACAACCAGAAGCTCGATGAGTGTAAAATACTGTCTGTGAAAGTTCATTTTTTACCATCCTCTCCATGTTTAATTTTCAAAGGACATTTTGCAGTTTTCGAAACCGGACCCGTTGATTCCCTGACGACCAGATGGCCTTTCAGATAAACCGGTTCCGGGATATTTTCAAAGTCCGGGTTCCGCAATTGTTCAAATACGAAATTCAGCGATGTCATGGCGCCGTCATACCCGCAGAGGTCAAGGGTTGTCAGTGCGGTCTGGGAAAAACGTCCGATGCTGTTGTTATCGGAGCCGATCACCGAGAAATCTTCGGGAACCCGGATGCCTTTTTCCTGAAGGCCGCGCATCAGCCCGATGGCAAAAAAATCGTTATAACAGAGACATGCTGTTGCCTGGGGTTTCTGTTGAAGCAGAGCTTCCGCCGCATTGTAGCCGTCCAGAATTTTGTCCCTGCTTTTCGTCGGAGTGAAATAAAATACCGGGTCCCAGTCCGTAACGCCAAGTTCCTTCAGTGTGGATGACAGCGGATAGTACTTCGTAAAGAGATTCACCGGTTTCTCATTCTGGTATTTCATCGCCATAGTGCATACGATTTTCCGGTGGCCGAGTTCATAAAGCATCCGGGTGCATTCCCGGACCGGTTTCCCCAGATCGATATGGATCGGAAGCATTCCCGGCACGGCAACCACATCGACAGGGGTCCCGACAAGGACAACGGGATGTTTCTGCGCCAGAAATTCAGTCAGGGAGTTTGCGACCGACGACCATGTGTAAAGAAAGGTGATCACGGCATCGAAGCCTCCCTGGAGGAGATGTTCGAATGTCCGTCGGATTTCCTCTTCATTTTCGCTCAGGTGCATCAGAATCAGTTCATATCCGTTCTGTTTGCAGAGGTCTTCCATCGGACGGATCATTTCCATATAGGAATCATAATTCTGGACAATGAAAGCAATTCGATGAAAACAGCCTTTCCGCAAGGACATTGCCGCCAGGTTTTTCCGGTATCCCATTCCTGCGGCCGCCTCGCGGATTTTTTCCCGGGTCTCGTCGGACAGATTGTCGTTTTTCCCTTTATGCGGACTGAGCGCACGGGATACCACGGCAAGAGAAACGCCCAGTTTCCGGGCAATGTCAATCTGTCGAATCATTTTTTTCCTTTTGTCAGCTATGGGTGGCAATCGATTGCCGTCTTATATATTTTATTCTGTTTTTCCTGTTTGTCAAGGCTTTGTTTATATATTTTTCACTTTTTTTCTCGACATGGGGATGGCGTCAGTCGGAATTTTCAAAGACGGCAAACTTGTTTGCCGGGGTGCAGGGAAATTTTCCCTGCCGCGGAGTTGGAGGGCGCGGAGCC
>CAYWZD010000213.1:0-6838 GCA_964462755.1 uncultured Victivallales bacterium
TTGACATACGCGATGGAGATGGCTTCGTGATGCCTGTTTTCCATCTGGTCATAAAGCAGTTCCCGGTCGAGATAGAACGACCCGGAGGCAAACACAAGGAGCATCAGCAGGAAGGAGGCTGTGAACAGGACGCGGCGTTTCCGGTAGAATGCGCGGATTGTTTTCCGGAAAACGTTGTCGGGATTGGCGGAAACTTCCTCATCGATTTTGAAGCGCCGGATATCGTCGGCCATTTCCGAGACGGTGTCATAGCGGTCGTGGGGATTGACCGCGGTGGCTTTCCGGATGATCATTTTCAGGTCCTTCGGGATTCTGTAGCCGAACCGGTGTTCGAAGGTGTCGATGCAGCGGTCGCCGGAATTGCCGCGGTAGGCCTTCTTGAGGAAAACGAGTTCGAAAAGGAGAAGCCCGAGAGAATAGATGTCGGACTGGTGCCCGTAAGGGAGTCCGTCGATGATTTCGGGGGCCGCGTAACAGGGCGAGTCGGAACGGCGTTTCCGGGAAGAGTGTTCGCGAAGATATTCGGCCAGTCCCCAGTCCAGGACATATACATCGTTATATTTTCCGATCATCACGTTTTCAGGCTTGAGGTCGCGGTGAATCACGTTTTTGTGATGGGCGTAAACCACGGTGTCGCAGATCTGCAGAAAGATGTCCAGCCGCCGGGCGAGCGATTTGCGTTCATTCTGTTCCAGATCCTGCTTCGGGATGAATTCGTAAAGGGAAGCCAGTTTGTCCAGATACGCCCGCAGGGTTTTCCCGTTGACGAGCTTCATGGCGATATGGGAACCCTGGGAATCGTCCTCGTAAATATTGTATATCGTGACAATGCCCGGATGATCCAGCTGGGCGGTGATCTTGGCTTCAAGAAGGAAATCCCTGACTTGCTCGGGATGTTCCTTGGTTTCTTCCGGAAGCGACTTGACGGCGACGAAACGGTTCAGGTGCTTGTCCTGTGCGCGGAACACTTTTTCACGCGCCGGTTTGGCGTCTTCCGCAACCGGACAGATTTTCGTATAGTCCGAATCGAGCTTGTTCAGGTCGGTGACCGTGGCGGTATCCGTATTGAGTCCCGCGGGAACAATATCTTCGCAGGAATGGGCAATGGCATCCAGATTGATGGCGTTTTCCCCCAGAAAGGAGGAGAATAAGGCTGCTCTCTTGGCATTGAAAGCGCCGGAGGCAGAGGCATTTTCCGGTATTTTCCCGTTATCCATACGATATTGATCCGAAATCCAGACGTTGATTGAACCGCCGGTTGAATGTTCACTGAAACCTGAAAAATACTCCCGCCCAGTTATTACTGACTAATGAATATAGCATTTGGGCCGGATTTTTCAAATAGCAAATTCCCAATTCCGCGGATGATTCCATACAGAGAGGGAGGATTGACCGGAAAATCATAAGGCTGGAGCGGGAGCCGATGCCTCTGATTCCGCAGCGGAGGCGGAAGTCTTTTGTTCTGTCGCCGGAGGTGGAGAATCCGCGGCGGGAGCCTTGGAGTCGGGGGGCGGAGAATCTGTTGTCGAAGTCTTTGACTCTGTGGACTTAGTATCCGCAGTCGGAGCCTTTTGTTCCGCAGCCGGAGGTTGAGAATCCGCCGCGGCGGGAGTCTTGTCCGGAGTGGTTTCGGAGGAAACCGGAACGGCGGTTTTCGGGGCGTCTCCGGTATTGTCTCCGGACGGCACCGCTTGCGGCGCATCCGGCTGGGAAGCGGCGGGTGCTCCTGTTTCCGGAGTCGCCGGTTCCGCCGAAGCGGGTGCCGTCGCCGGGGATAACGGGTCCGGGGCGGCGACAGGCGGCGGTGCGGTCTGGACCGGGACATTGTGTTTGGTTTCCGGAAGATCGGGAAGCACTTTCGGGTCCTGCGCGTTGAGGAGCTGAATCAGACCGAAAATAACCAGCGTCAGGATCATGATGGAAGCCACGACAATTCCGGCGATCAGATATTTGTTCCGCAGCCAGCCATAGGACGGATCTACGATCACGGTCGGCTGAATTTCGAGCTGCGGCAGTATCGGAGCCGGAGCCGGCGGGAATGGATTCAGGATGGCCGACTTCGGCGGAGACGGCTGCTGGATCGAGGAACTGGTCCTCCTCATGACTGAAGAGGGAGACTTCGGCTTCACCGAGGAAGGCGATTTCGGCCGGAGAGAAGAAGGAGCCTTCGGTTTGATGGAGGAGGGAGAAGTCCCGGACGGCACATAAATGGCGCTTCTGGAAAGCGGATTCCGCTTCAGGATGGTGACGGTCACCGTTTCCGGATTTTTGAGGAAAGCGTCCAGAGAGGAGATGACCTCCTGATAATTCGGGCGCATATCCGGGTAGCGATGCATCATGCGCATGATGAGGGAGGTCAGCGCCAGGGGGATTTCGGGACGGATCTGGTTGGGGGGGACAGGGTTTTGTTTTGTCCGGCACCAGATGAGTTCTTCCAGATTTTCGCTCTGGAACGGCGGTTTTCCCGTGAGAAGATGGTAAAAGGTTGCGCCGAGGCTGTAGATGTCGCCCTGGGAATTTTCTTCGCCCGTCGCGACTTTTTCGGGACTGACGTAGAGGGGGCTGACCCAGGTTTCCTTTGCCGTGGAGACGGTTTCGGGACTTGCCAGAATGCTCTGGGCGATTCCGAAGTCGCCGATTTTTGCGTTGCCGTCCGAATCGAGCATGATGTTGCCCGGCTTGATGTCGTGGTGGACGATTCCGTGACGGCAGGCGTTTTCAAGGCCTTCGGCGATGTCGTGAACCCACTTGACCACATCCGGAATCGGGATGGGGGCGCCCGCATTGTTCAACTTGGTTTCGAGGGAGCCGCCGTTCATGAACTGCATCACGATGTAGGTCTGTCCGTTGAAGACGCCGCAGGTATAGATGGGGATGACCGAGTAATGGTTGATGGTGGCGGCGGTTCTGGCTTCGTTCAGGAAGAGGGCGGAACGTTCGCTTTCCGGGGCGATCTCCGGGTTCAGAATCTTGATGGCGACTTCCCGGTCGAGGGCGATGTCAAGCGCCCGGTAGACGCTGGACATTCCGCCGATGCCGCAGGGTTCTTCCAGCAGATAGGTGTCGAACCACTTCGGGATGATGAGCTCCGCACCGCAGGACGGACAGGCGATCCGGGCAAAGGGCTGAAGGCTGGTGACATCCAGTTTCTGCTGACAGTTGTGGCAGAAAATTTTGATGGGTCTGGGGTCGATCTCGGAATTGGCCAGTTCCGAATCCGCCGCCGCTTCAACCACCAGGGCGGGAATTTCGTCCTCCGAAATATTCTGCTGGTTCTGGGGTGTTTCCGGTTCCGCCATCGTGCGTTCTTTCAAAATTTCTTTAATTATTCCACCAGCCAGCGAGTGGCGAGCGGGTGTTCCTGAGAAGCTATTTCCAGTAATATATCGCTTCTCTCGAGATTCGCCAGTGTTTCTTTGGCAAGTTCTTCGAGAAGTTCGCGATTATTGCATTCGCGGCTCAGATGCGCCAGAATCAATTCTTCGCTTTCCGTGGTGAGAAGCTCCGGAAGCGCATCCAGCGCATCCCGGTTGCTCAGATGTCCGTGACGCCCCAGAATCCTGCGTTTGAGCTGGATCGGACGGCTGGACGCCTGAAGAAGCTGCGGATCGTGGTTGGATTCCAGCATCAGAACGGAACATCCCTTGAGCTTCTGGCGGGCCAGCAGATTCAGGTGTCCCAGATCGGTTGCCACGCCCAGTTTCTTTCCGGAAACCTGAAAGACGAATCCCACCGTGTCGACGGCGTCGTGCGGCAGGGTGAACGGTTCGATGCGGATTCCGCAGAGCGTGAAGGCGCTGCCAGGTTCTATGACGGCCTGACGTTCCGGAAGGAAGCGAACCCGTTCCCCTTCCATCCTTGTGGCGGCTGTGAAGTAGGCGCAGAGTCCATGGCGGTCGGCGAAGATCCGGCACCCTTTCGTATGGTCGGAGTGTCCGTGTGTGATGAGAATTGCCCGGATGCTGTCCGGTTCTATCCCGGCCGCTTCCAGCCGGCTTTCCGTTTCCTTTGCGCTGAAACCGACGTCCAGAAGAAGCCGTCCTTCCGGACCGTGGATCACGCTGGCGTTTCCTCCGCTCCCGCTGCCGAGAACGGTAATTCCGAATTTTCCGGAGTCATTCAATTTCCACCGACTCCTCCCGGAAATATCCGGGCATTTTGTGTTACTGTCATTTGTTTTTTCCCAATTTTGGGGTTATTATAACCCGCCCTTTCGAGATTGTAAAATGCTTTTGGCTTTTTTTATTGAATTTTTAGTGAACGGGAAAAATGGAACAGTCTAACAATCTTTCGCAAAAGCAAGAGCTGAAGCAGGTTATGACGCTGGCCCCCCAGCAGCTTCATTCGCTTTCGCTTCTGACTCTTCCTGTGATGGAACTCGAGGCCCGCATCGAGGAGGAGCTGGCCGTCAATCCCGTTCTGGAACTTGAACCGGGCGGAGCCGGCGAGGAGGAGAAGAAAACGGATTCTCCGGAAGAGGAAGGGGATGGGGACGGGGATGAGCGTTTTTCCGATCCCATGCTGTCGGATTCCGCTTCCGGAGGGGAATACTCGAAGGAGGACATGCTGGACCCGAACCGCGAGGACTACGAGGACCATCTCGGCCGGATCATCGAGTCCCCGGAAGACTGGGATTCTCCACAGGAAGACGAGGAGCGCCGGAACTATATTTTCGATTCCATCGTGGCGGAAACCTCCCTTCAGGAATATCTTCTGGAACAGCTCCGTTTTGCCGACGTCAAGCCCGGCATCCGGTCGTGTGCCGAATATATCATCGGAAGCCTTGACGGCAACGGGTATCTTCAGGGCGCGCTGGCCGACGCCGCCCAGTCGTCCGGGACCGACATGAACGGCGCGGAGGAGGCCCTTGCCCTGGTGCAGTCCTTCGACCCGCCCGGAATCGCCGCCCGCGATTTGCGCGAAAGTCTGCTTCTCCAGCTTCACGCCAGACAGAAGCACGATCCGCAGCTGGAGACTCTGATCCGGGAGCATTTCGACGAACTCGCCCGGAACAAGCTCCCCCAGATCGCACGGAGCATGGACATCACGGTGGAACGTCTCAATGAGCTGGTTGCGGATCTGAGGCTGTTGAACCCCTATCCCGGGGCGACCGTCGCACAGACGACCGAACCGTACGTCCTTCCCGAGCTGACCGTCGTGCCGGAAGGCGATTCCTTCGTGCTGCTGGAAAACGATCCTCCCTTCGGACGGCTTTCCATCTCGAAGTATTACGCCAAGATGCTGGAGAACCCGGCGCTCGCGGCGGAGGACAGGGCCTATCTCCGCGGAAAGATCGACAGCGGCAAGATGCTCATCCACAACCTCGAACAGCGCAAGAAAACCATCCGGCGCATCGGCGAGCTGATCCTCAATTCACAATATGACTTCATGAAATACGGTCCCCGCGCGCTCAAGCCCATGACCATGCAGCAGGCCGCCGACAAGCTCGGGCTTCACGAGACCACCATCAGCCGGGCGGTTTCTGGAAAATACATCCAGACCCCTGTCGGCCTGTTCGAGTTCAAATATTTCTTTTCCGGCGGGTTCCAGTCCGAGGAAGGCGAAGAACTTTCCGCCCATGCCATCAAGAATATGATCCGCGAGTTCGTCGCAAACGAGGACCCCGCCAAACCGCTTTCCGACAGTCGGCTTTCCGACCTTCTCAAGGAACGCGGTTTCGAGGTCGCCCGCCGGACCGTGGCCAAATACCGGGAGGAACTCGGCATCCAGTCCTCCCAACTGAGAAAGACTTTCTGAGACTATGTTCACTTTTTTCAGACGACATCCGAAACTCCTGACCCTGACACTTTTCCTGATCTGCGTCCTGACCGCTTTCGCCATGCGCACGCACAACTTCAATCGCGAGGCCCGCGCCGTCGCTTCCATCATCCGCGACGCGCCGCCCGTCCGGCAGAATTTCTTCGGACAGTTCCTTCCCGTATTCCATGAGAATTTCATGCCGTTCACCGTCGAATGCGCCATGATGTACGGATACATTCAGGACATCGCCGCGGGGAAGGGGGTGTCCTCCGTCGATCCCAATCTCCACGGGCTGGAAGACATTGCGCCCTACCGGCAGATGATCATGGGGCTGGAATGGTTCCTCGGATGTGGATACCGCCTCAAGTCCCTCGTGTTTCCCGATGGCCCCCCGACCCAGTCCGAACTCCGTTTTCAGGACAACATCCACCTCGCCCAATGGGTCTCCTTCCAGCTCCGGCTTTGGATCAGCCTTTCCTCGGGTTTCATTTTCCTGTTGCTCCTGACGTTGAAATGCCGCCGCTCCCTTGCTTTTTTCGGCGGTATCTTCCACGCGGTGGCGATCAGCGCGATCGCCCGTTCCACCGGACAGGACATCATCCGCGGCAATTTCGCGCTTCCCCTGATTTCCGCGTTCCTCCTGCTTCTGTATTCCTCCTATTTGCGCGGAACCCGGTGGAAATACGGCCTTCTGTTTCTGGTCGCCTTTACCGCGTTTTCCACATGGGACCTCTGTCTTGGATTCTTCAGCGCGCTTGTCCTGTTCGAACTGGGGCGCTGGCTGATCGGGGGAAAGATTTCCGACTCGCGCCGGAAGGCGTGGCTTGTGGTCGGCTGCGCGGTGGTGCTCAGTTCGGTGCTGGTGCCGTTCAACCAGACCTACCAGACGATCATGTCGCCGCTGGTCGTCGTGCTGCTGCCCCTGCTGGGCGCGGCCTTCTGGAAACGGAGACTTCCGTTCGCAAGGCGTCTTCTGCTTCTGGCCCTGCTGGGAGGCTGTCTTTACGGCTTCTGGAACTGGGGTGTCAAGACCCCGCTTTATGTGTCGCACTACAGTCATTTCAGCGAGCTGACCGCC
>CAYWZD010000214.1:0-6828 GCA_964462755.1 uncultured Victivallales bacterium
GTTTCCAGCGTCCGTCCGCGGTCAGCAGATTGACGCGTTCGAACTTCTTCAGAACGTTTCTTTTCTTGCGGATCTTGCCCGATGTTTTCAAGCTGGGATGTCTGGACATTGTTAACTCTCCGTTCTATGCTTTATCGTTGTGCAAAAATGTTACCTTCCACTCAAAGAAGAAAGAATATACTCCTTCTCCGAAAAATTTCAAGTCTCGATTCCCGAAAATGTCAAAAATCGTTGTTTCATGGTGTTGCGTCAGTGAGCCATTTCCGTTTCTGTAAAAGTGTCATGCAATACTCCCAGTATTGCCGCGGTCCAGCCGCGAAGGCTGGTCGTGTAAGGCACGAAATCTCCCGCCCGGAGCGGTTCCACCGCACAAGACCGAGAACTTGATTCATCTTTCATCAAGTTCGAGAACTCCGGGCGTTTCCGAAAGATAACCGCACGGGAACGGCAGCCCCCTCTTCCGGACTTGACTGTAAAAACTCCGGGATGTATATTCATTCCCGTCACTTCAAAAGAGGAACTTTCATGAAAATCATCCATACGACCGACAGGAATACCGTCCTTGCCATCCGCGACCTTCTTCATGAGTTCAATCTGCGGAAAACCGACGGCAAAAAACCAAGACCCGTCATTCCGGATACACCGCCGAGAGCCGCTTTTGCCGCCTATCAGGACGGAGAAGCTCTTCCTTCCGGAGGACTGGTCTACCATCTGGAGAAAAACGGACGGATTTTCTTTGTCGATTTTCTCTGGATTTCCGAAGCCCTCCGCGGCCAGGGAATGGGCGCAAAACTTCTCGCACTGGCAAAGGAAAAGGCGGAATCGCTCGGCTGCGAAGCCATTGAACTTTTCACCTATTTTTTTCAGGCGCCCGATTTCTATCCGAAGATGGGATATACCCTGGCCCGCATCGAAGAAAAGGAAATCCCCGGCTACGGTTTCAGCAAAGTTCACTATTTTTCCATGAAACTGAAACCGTAATCTCCGCGGGATTTCATTTTTTCAGATCGATGATGACACTTCCCGCCGGAGGAATCTTGAACCGCACCAGCGTGTCCTCCCCTGCCCTCTCCAGCCAGGGCGGGAGCGCCGGATAATCCGTCCGCGGTTCGGCGGAACTCCATGCGCCGCGAATCCGGATCTGCGTAAGATTGTAAGTGGGCTTTTCGTTCCCGGCAAACAGACGGAGCGTTCCATCCTCCCTGTAGAATCCCCACAGACGAACCGTGCCGTCCTGAATGACCGGCGCAAAGTCTGATGCGACCCGGTTGACCACCCGCGCGGCCTCCTCGAGAAACGCGTCGAGCGGCAGGATTTCCGGAAGCTCCTGAAGCCAGCTGTATGCCTCGGCAGGATTCTCCGGAGGAACCAGTTCGCTTGAGAAATCCGCGATCCGTTCCCCGTTCCGCCAGACGCGGCAGACGAATGAGCCGTCCTCTTCCAAGCCGATCCGGATCAGATTGCCACCGGAAAGACGCATCGCTTCCTTCTGTTCCTCTTCCGTGAAGTAAACCGGATGAAGAAGGATCACCGGTCCCGGATGTTTCGCAAGCTCATCAAGCGTCGTCACGGCGGGCATCACCGCCCCCTTGCCCAGCAGACGGTAATGAAGCCGGAAGCTCGAACAGACGGGCTTCTTCACATAGGCCTCGAACTCTTTGCGGAAGGCGGAATCCGACCACAGGACACTCCCGTAAGGAAGGGAATGAATGCCCGATTCGAACGCCTGTCTGTAGGTGGAATCGATCGTATGCCATTCCCACGGCTTGATCCCGTCGGAAAGACACGTCATGACCCCTTCGATGGCGCGGGCGTTGCCGAAAACCGCATTGCCCATGCTGAAGATGTCCGACTCCATGCGGGTGGGCCCATGCCGGAGCGCGCTGTACTGCTCCATGCCGTCCTTGACGCAATTCAGCAGCAGAAGTTTGCATTCCGGCAGATACGCCTTCACGCGCGGCATCATGGCCCGGTAAATATCCTGCATCGGAGCCGGCGAATGGTTCCAGCCTTCCAGTTCGATGACTCCCGCCTGCGCCTCGATGATGAAGTTTTCGACGCCGCCCTCCGCCAGCATCCGGTAGTCCACGCCATACCGATAGCGGGCCTCGAAGGGATCGCGCGTCCAACTGTTGTGGAACACGTGTTTTTTGCCGATCCCCTTGAGCATCGCCATGCCCTTGCGCCAGAGCTGCAGATGGCGCTTCGTATGGAATTCGATCCATTCGGCGCGGACGTTTTTCAAAATCCATGCGGACCGCTCCGGCACACTGCCCGGAGGGACCGTCACAGCCTCGCTTTCAGAGAACTGTCCGATCACATCGTCGGAGAAGTCCGCCTCATTGATAGAGAAGCGTGGATGCGCGAAACCATCCGCCGCGTGAAGGCCGTCGAAACCGTAGCCAAGCATGAATTTGGACAGTTGAGCAAAAAAGAAGTCTTCGTAGAGGGAACCGTCCCGGAGATGTTTCCACGGGCAGATCGAAGAAGCGGTCACCCCTTTGTTCGTGACATAACGGACTTCCGAATGTCCGTCGATCCATTCGGGAACCTCGGGAATGCCGCGCTCCTTCTGCCATTCCTTCGACATCAGCTGGTCGAACACGCTCACATACGCGTCCACGCCATGCGAGTGGAGCGAATCGATCAGCCCCTTCAACTGGAATTTCGTCCAATCCTGACGCTTTCGCTCCTCATTATAAGGGCGGGCGCAATAGGCGCAGTGCTTGGCTCCGATCGGAGCGTCCTGCGAAAGGTCCGTGTGCGAATGGATGATCTCCGCATTCCAGAGCAGAAGGGAAACCCCTTCCGGCTTCACTTCCATCCGGGAAAGGAGATCGCCGACGCCATAATCGGCGGCCTGATTGTCGAACCCGATCAATTCAATCCAGAGCAGCTTCTCGAAGGTCTTCATGAACGTCCCCTCTTCCTTGTTCAGAGTTCCGTTTCCAGATTCCGGACGGCGCACGGGATGAAATTGGAACGGGTCAGCGCTTCCGCATATTTGACGCCGATCTTGCTGCCGTGAAAACGGGCGCGCGCCTCCATGCGGTCGAACTCGCTCCCGAGATGCTCCTGCCCGGTCTTGAATTCGGCCCAGGAATCGAGCTTGGCCTGGAACGTGTCGGAAACGTCCACGATGTGCGTCGGTTCCGGCATGGTCTGGAGGACTTCGAAATGATACATGGCGCGGGCGAAATGCGGCTCCCCGAGGTCGGCGGAACACGCCCAGCCGGACTGGAACCATGTGTCGCAAGTCAGACGCGCCATCGCCCGGTGCTGGAAGTATTCGAGCCAGTAGTGACCGAAGATCACGTCGGGTTTCACGCGACGGATCGCCTCCATGCACCAGCGGTAGTTCTGCTTGTTCTCGTTAACCTCGAAATCCGAAAGATTGTGGCATACGAAATCCTCGACGCCGAGAATTTTGTGCGCGGCGATCGCTTCTTTGTAAAAGGTCGCCACACAGGTATCCCGCTCCTCGATCTTCCCGAAGCCTTCGTCGCCGCAGCCGAAACAGACCACCGCAACCTTGTGTCCCGCTTTCGTATATTTCTTGATAATCCCGCCGATCGCCAGCACGGAATCGTCCAGATGTCCCGCCAGCACAAGAATGTTTTTTTTCTCACTCATAGTAGGGAATCCCCACATAATAAGACATGTTGGTCTGCGTGGTGTCCAGACGCCCGAACTGCACCACGATGGGCTCGTCCGCGCGAATCCGCAGGGCATATTGCGTCACAGGGGGAATCACGGCCCCCGCAAGGTCGCCCGGATGGTCCAGGCGCAGGGCGATGATCCGTTCCGAGGGAACCGTGACGGGGATGTCCTTAACCGGCTCGCGGTCGCTGTAGTAAATATCGATCTTGACCTTGACCTCTTTTTCGTGCGTATTGAAGAGCATCAGCGCCTCATGCGCCTCCATTGTGCTCGCGGGATTCTTTTCGGGAAGATAGCCGTCCGGGAAATACCATACTTTTTTTCCGCCGTCCATGATTTCAGATTCCTTTCTTGACAAGTTTACGGATCAGGGGGGTGAGGGATTCAGGCCCTTTTTCCGTGATGACAAAGCCTTCTTCGATCCGGTTGGAGCCGTGCGGATGCCCGAACAGGCTGATGTCCGAGTTCACGCACATGCCGGAACGCATCTTATACGTGGCGTTCTCGTCCGGATACGGGGATTCCGCTTCCGCCAGGCCGATCCCGTGCATCGGGGGATACACATCATATTCCGTCAGCTTGTGCTTCGCGAAAACCGCCTTCACCGCCTTGACCATCTCCCCCGAAACCACGCCGTCGCGCAGATACTTCTGCTGTTCGTTGGCCGCCTCGAACAAAGCGGCAAGGAAACGCTTCTGTCCGGCGGACGCCTTCCCCGCCACGAACGGATATTCCACGGTCGAAACATATCCCTCGTACTGGACCGCCAGCGCCGCCATCACCATGTCGCCGTCGCGGATGACCTTGTCGGTCGGACGCCCGATCACCGTCGCCGCGCGCTTCCCGCTTCCAAAGACCATGAAGTTGATCGCTTCCGCCCCCGCCATCAGCGCCGCGCCTTCCGCCGCGCCGGTCGCATACAGCTCGGTATTGCCCGGAACCGCAGCCTTCATCAGAGCCTCGTATCCGGCACATGCGAACTCCCCGGCCTTCCGCAGGCACGCAATTTCCGCCGGAGTCTTGATGAGGCGCAGTCCGTTCAGAATGGAGGCGGCATCACTGAGCTTGATCCCGGGCGCGGCCGCTTCCAGACGTTTCGTGATGAAACCGGACATGTCGTAGAAGCCGACAACGCCCAGTTTTTTACCCTTTCCAAGAACTTCCCCGAGAATCTCGCGGAAGCTCGAAAACTTCGCCAGCGGATAATCGATCTCCTCCGGAACGGAAACACATGCAAATTCCTTGACGTTGCGGACGTCATCCCACACGCACATCTCCTTCGCGTATTTCTCCCCTTCCGGCGCTCCCGCGAAAATAACTTTGCCCGACTTCGAAATGAAACAGGCCCCTCGTTCGAAAATCGGCCAGAAGTTGCACACATAACGGAGATTCTCCTTGCGGTATTCGTCCCCGTAGACCATCAGGGCATCCAGCCCATTCTTTTCAAGCTGCTCCTGGATCTTTGCGATCCGGGCCTGAAACTCTTTTTTCGTGATCTTCATTATTTTCCTCCATTCGGTTATTCCTGAATTTTCTTTCAATATACACGTAAAACCGCTTGATTCAACGCAATTTCTGCTGTATAATATGCATATTCTGACATAATAGGAGTTTTTGCATGAATGTCGAGGAAATCACGCGCAGGGTTTTCGCAAAACTCGGACAGGAAAAACAACTGCATGAATACCACGAGATCATCTATAAACTCATCGGTGTGGTGGTGGACTTCATCAGCGCGGACGGAGTATCCCTGAAACTTTCGGAAGGCAAACATTTCAATCCATTCTGCACAAAAATCCGCGACACGAAAGCCGGATATGCCGCCTGCCGTCTCTGCGATACCGAATATGCGCACAGGGCTGCCCGCTCCGGAAAACCGCTGATTTATACTTGTCATGCCGGATTTCTGGAAATTCTGGTCCCGCTGTATGACAACGCGGGAAACTACATCGGAAGCATGACCGCCGGACAGTTCCACCGGAAAGAAGCGCCCGTTCCCGACAAGTCCGCAATCGCGGAACAGGCCCGCAAGCTCGGACTGGACCCGAAGGAAATGTTCGGATTGTATCAGCAGACATTGCGGCTTTCCGAACAGCAGATTGAAGGTCTGATCGAATACCTGGCGGCGATCGGGCGTCTGCTGGTGAGCACCCGCAACAACCTCCTGTTCATGGAGTCCGTAAACGCACCGGACCGTATTTCCCTGATCAAGGAGTATGTGGAAAAAAATTATGGGAAACGCCTTTCCGTCCCGAAAATCGCCCGCAGATTCTACATGAGCCCCGGATACTTCAGCCATTTCTTTAAAAAGGAAGTGGGCGTGAGTTTCCAGTCCTATTTGAACCTGTACCGTGTTTCCAAAGCGAAAGAAATGCTGGAGGAAACCGAATTGTCCGTCTCCGAGATCGCCGGACTGACCGGTTTCGGAAGCCTCTCCCAGTTCAACCGGACATTCCGAGGCAGCGCCGGAAAAACTCCGGGCGCGCTCAGAAGAGAATCCATATAAACGCCCATGTTCGACAGAGAGCTCCGGAGAAACGTCTTTTTTCCTCTCCCCCTATTCCGGCTTTGTTGCACCTCGATTCTTTGCTTGAAAAACAAATTCCTCATTCAAGTTATTATTAATCCCTTTGCAATGAAGCGTTTGAAGAGTTGCGAGTGAATGCCTCCCGCAGTTCCCCTTGTTTTTTTCCGATTTTGTTTTGAAAATGATTTGAAATTCAGAAAACCGCGAGTATATTTTGTCCCCATACCATGCTCCGACATAGCTCAGCGGTAGAGTAGGTGGCTGTTAACCACTTGGTCGCTGGTTCGAATCCAGCTGTCGGAGCCATTTTTTTGCACTCGCTTCAGTCTCATTTTCAACATCTTACGACTATTCAAGCCTACCGGATGGATTTCCGAACCTTTCCCTTGTTTTTCCTTCTTTTCCGAGTGTGAAACGGGGGCAATGGTCCAGTAATCGTCCAGTAACTTGTCCATCAAGATTCGAGCCTCCCTGATCGCACGGGGAAGCTCAAACCTTGAATCCAAACATTTTTTCCTCCTAATCGAGTTCGTTTTCTTCGTTTTCTTTTTCGTTTTTTGTTCTTCCAGGACGCTCATATTCCACCCCGCAACTGACGCAGAGATAGCCGTCGTCCCATTCGATCAATGCTCCCCCGCATT
>CAYWZD010000215.1:0-6794 GCA_964462755.1 uncultured Victivallales bacterium
GTTTCCGTTCTTCGAGAAGTTTTCCGTCTACATAGAAACGCACCCGCTCGCCATCCCAGGTAACGGCCGCATAAAAGGGCTTTCCGGACGGGATCGGTTTCGGAGTGGAGGCGTAAATGTTTTTGCTCTGGTCGGAAAAACCGAACAGACATTTCCGGTCGCCGGCCGCGGTGAAGGTGTAGATTTCCACTTTCAAACGGCTGGCGGTCCGCAGGGTTATGAGATAACGTGCGCCTTTCATTTCGGGCCGGGAACGGTCGAAGATCAATCGGGCAAGGATCGTCCCTTTTTCACCGGTCAGTCCGTCGGCGGGAATGGCATAACCCTTGGCTCCGAAATTCATGAACCCGTCCTCGACTTTCCCGTCGAAGGCGATTTTACTGCCTCCGACAGTGATTTCCTGCGGCCGATCCAATTTCAGGTTCAGCGTTTCGTCCGCTCCCCGGACGGAAAATACCGCGAGGAAAAACAGTCCGATCCCCAAAAAAACTTGTTTCATCTGTATCCCTTTCCTGTCGTTTCTGGTAATTTATTGATGGATATTTTTACTTTCAAAGAGGAAAAACGAGAACCTGAATGCTCTTTCCGGACCCTCACGGAGCCGTGGGAACGTAAAAACGGGCCTTGTCGATGCCTCCGGCCAGGACATAGTTGAACGGTGCGACTAAATACGGATTGATACTAGTTGTGTAGGCTCTGCGATCAAGTCCGCCGATTGCCGGTATCCTGGCGGCATGGCCGTCGGCAAAGGAACAGCTGACAGCG
Source organism: uncultured Victivallales bacterium (assembly GCA_964462755.1). Classification (GTDB taxonomy): domain Bacteria; phylum Verrucomicrobiota; class Lentisphaeria; order Victivallales; family UBA1829; genus SIG94. The sequence continues at coordinate 766 of CAYWZD010000215.1, forward strand.
CCGGAATGGCGTCCGTCGAAGTCGCCGTTGCTGGAGGTTGTCTGAAATGCATGCCCGACGGCGTAATACCCCCTGTTGGTTCCATAAAGGTAAGCGTCGGCAGTGAGGAAAAGTTCGGTGGGATGTTTGATCTTGTCCACGGAAAAATCGCCATAACGATACATATTGGTATTGTATCCGTATTCGCAATAGGTTGCGTAGGAACTGGTTCCCGGAGTTTTGACATCCGTCGTCGCATTGGCCAAGGTCATGTCTTTACATCCTTTTCCCCCGTTTTCCCCGAAACTCGGACAGGAGAAAACTTTGCCGTTCATATTGTACAGATACATCATGAACGACGGCCAGTAAGTCCAATTCCCGTTCGGAGCCTTGAAAGCATGAAGCGGAAAATTCTTGTTGTCCAGCCCATACTGGGCGAAACAGACGCTCTGCTGTTTCAGATTATTGAGGCAGGCAACCGACTGGGCGGTCAGCCTCGCCCGGTTCAATGCAGGGAGAAGCATCGAAGCCAGAATCGCGATAATCGCAATCACGATAAGGAGTTCGATCAATGTAAAATGCTCTTTCTCCGGGAATTTTCCGAACGGGTTTCTGGACATTTTCATGGCCGCTCCTTTTCTTTGTATTCTTATGTTGAACATGGATTCACGTGGATACTTTTTTTGGACCGGAAACATCCGGCGGGACTTTTTGAGGGACCGGACCGCTGGAATCCCTGACAATCAGAGTCGCCTTGCAGGAAAAGCGGTACAGCGGCGATTTTGGAGTATTGATCCGCTTCAAAAGCAACTCCGCCGCCAGCCGTCCCATTTCCTGACGGTTCTGGTCAATCGAGGTAATGTTCCAGGGCTGCCCCGGATATTCAAGGTTGTCGATTCCCACAATGCTGATATCTTCGGGAATCCGGAATCCGGCTTCATGGGCTTCCCTGCAAAAATACAGCACGTAAAAATCGTTCATGCAGAGAATGGCGGTCGGCGGACAAGCGGAATTCATCCAGTTGTGGAATGAATCATGAATGACGGCAACCGTTTCCGGAATGGATCTCGGTCCTACGAAGGGAGTGGCGATCAACCGAGGATCAAGATCCAGCCCGAAATGCGGAAGTTCGCTGAGATAGGCCGCGTATCGTTCCTGTGGCCCGCTGTTGAACACGGGAAGTTCTTCATTGTTCCGGGCAAACGGGCTGAAAAAAGCAATCCGGCGGTGTCCAAGCCGGAAGAGATGTTCCAAAAGCAGGTGAATGGAACCGCTATTGTCCGGCAGGACGGAATCATATTCGAAGCCGGGATACGCGTTGTTCAGGATTACCGTCGGCATGTCGCATACCGCCCGGGCGACCTCTTCGCGGGAGACTTTCGGCATGAAAATGACACCGTCCGTTTTATGCTGGGCGACGGAGGAAAGGCAGTCGTTGTTCCAGCGCTCCAGAAGAAGGCTGTATCCCTGCTGTGTGAGAACGTCGTCGATGCCGTTGAAAAAACGGATGTAGCCTTCAGTCTGATTCGAGTCCGGAAAAGGCATCACGCAAGTAATGTTCCAGGTCTTTTTCCCAATCCGGGTTCCCTCGGAAGATTTCTGATGGAGAAGTTCGAAAAGCTGATGTTTTTTCGCAGCGGAAACCCGTCTTGTTTTCGGATTGCCGATCGCCAGGGAAACGGCGCTCTGGGTGATATTCAGAATTTTGGCGATTTCAGATTGAGTCATATTATTCATCGCTTGCATAAGTGAATGTCCGAGTTTTTTTCTCTGTATTATTTTATGCCGACATTCCTCCGTTTGCAAGATTCAACTGTGAAAAAAGAAGTCATAATATAGTCATAAAGGTTATACTCAAGGCAAAAAAAACGGAATTCATGGGCAGAGAGGATATTCTGTTTCCGGACGGCCAAACAATCCACAACAGGCAAAACCTCAAACACTGTTGAGCGACCCTATCATTGACAATATGCGGAAGGGTCAGGCACACTCATTCAAATTGTCGCGTGACGGAGAGGACGGGGAATCCGCGGAAGATTCCTTGAAAATGTTCTCTCCGTTCGTTTCACGGCAGAAGAAAGAGGAAATCAGCGGAATTGCGGACAGGCACAGCAGCACAGAGAAAAGTGTGATATATGCGGTCCGAGGGTAAATGACCACCCCCTTGACGATCGTTGCGCTTTCTCTGAAAATATCCAGAATCCGCCCGGTAAGCTGTGCCATCACCGCCACCATCATGTAGGTGATGGTATTCATGACGCCGACAGAAATCGCCGCCTTGTCGGAATGATTGAGTTCCTTCATCAGCGACACGGTCACTGGCGCATATCCCGCGGAAATCGCGGGCAGTATATAGGCGATAAGAAACACCCAGGACGGCAGCCGGAACAGGACGCCGAAGAGGAGAAGAAGCATTGATGTCGAAGAAAAAAACGCGTAGAAAAGCACGAATCCCCGGCGCCTGTTTCCAAAGAGACGACTCAGCATTCCAGAGAAAATCATCATGGTGATCGTGCAGAGCATCATTGCAAAGGTGTAGTTGGACGCGCTCACGGAGGAGATTCCGCAGAAGTCCTCCAGGAATTTGGTTCCAATCGTCGCCTGAAGTGTGAAATAAAGGGCAAAACAGAGGGGCGTCGTCAACAGCACGGGAAGGTTCAGACGGTTCTTCAGGATTTCACCGATGCTCTTCAGCAAATACGTTTTCCGCTTCATTACCGGCGCCAGCCCCACTTTTTTCGTGAGAAGAGCGGTCGCGGCCAGCGAGAGAAAAGTCCCGATCGCCGCATAGACACAGGCTCTCTGCCATCCGGTGTATTCGACCAGCCCCCGAAACGGGCGCGTACCGACGAGTCCGCCGGTATATCCGATAAAGCACAGAAATCCGAAGACCGGAGCAAAATTCCGCCCCGTCCAGCAGCGGTCCGCCTCTTTGAGAAGGCACAGATACATCATGCTGGCGCCAATGCCCACCAGCGCCCGACTCAGATACAATTCCGTCAAACTCCGGGAAAGCGGGAACCATATTGCTCCGGCGGTCAGCAGCACCCCGCTGACAAGAATCACCCGGACTCCGCCGAAACGGTCCGCCAGATATCCGGCAAACGGCTGAAGAGAGGCATAGACGTAAAGGTAGATAGCCCCCAGCCGGGTCACGTCCGACGCGGAAATCAGAAAGGTTGTCTGAAGCTCATTGAATATGGTGCCGGGAATCGCCACCCGTTGAAAGAAAGAAAAGAAATACAGTCCGGCCATTGCCAGGACAAGCGCAACCTCATATTTCCGATCGGACATTTCTTATATTCCATCCATTTCTGTTCGCTGCGTTCACAAATTCGTTCTTCCGCCGGGCGTTCTTTAATTCTTCCCTGTCCGGCAGTCTTGTGCGAACAAACTTCTACTATAACGCGGCAACGACTCGATTTCAAAGGGGATGGATTGTGTTTTCTTGCGATTGTATTGTCATTTCTTTCAGAAAAGTTCAGAAAGAACCGCCGCATAGATCCGGTGCCCGAAATCATTCGGATGGTTTACGCCATTTCCGGTCATGGAATAAAAACCTTTCCTGCGGATGACTTCCCGCCAGACGGGAAACACGTCCGCGAGCGCAACCGTTTTTTCCGCTGAAGCAACATATTGTTTCAGGGCATCGGCAAAGAGGACATCCTTTCCCGACGGAGTGTTGGTCCACTCCGGATTTCCGGACATGGAGGAAACCAGCAGAAATTCCGTTTCCGGATGGCGTGTCCGTTTTTCGCAGACAATCCGCCCGAGGTTTTCCACATACTGTTCCGGGGAAAGCCTGCTGAAGTCATTCATGCCGTAGGCCGCGATGAGGAGGTCTGTTTCCGCTTCCAGCCATCGGTCGGCAATCTCCCACGCGGCGCGGCATCCGCTGCCGCTGACGGCATGGTTCCGGAACTCCACAGGCGCACCGTATTCCTTTTCCAGCCCGGAGGAAAATTGCTCGATCCACGGCGGCAGATACGGCGGCACGTTGAGGAACTTCGTGGCATTGTATCCGGCGCTGATGCTGTCGCCGATCAGAATGACTCTGACAGGCTGTTTTTCGGCCAGCTTCCGGCGGAAACGCGGAAGGCGGTCCTTCTGAAGATCCGGAACAACGGGAAAATCCACGGCGGCGGCAATATAATCCACCTCGAACTGGCTTCTTGCAAAAAAGTCCACGCCGTCGAATCTCAACAACTTTCCGTTCGGGCCTCCGGCAATGGCGTTACCGCCTTTCGCGGGAAAAAGAATGGCCGTTTCCTGCGAAGGATAAAGTTCTTCCGGGGAAAGAAAAGGCATGGATGAACCGGCAGTCCGGCGGATGACATTCTCGCCGGGCGTAAAAGCAAAATCCTTTTCAGGAAGATATTCTTTCCCTTCCGACGGCTGAAAAACACGCAGGATTTTTTCCGCAGGGAAAAGCATTCCCGCTTCATCCGATCCTGCAAAAATACAACTTTCCCCGTTTACACGGCGGGTATCCCGGTTCCATAGACCTTCCATCGATTTTTCCTTTCAGCATGAAATGCATGATGAGTTTTCGTCATAATATAATATATAATCTCTTCAAAAACAAGAAATATCCAATCATATCAAATAAATATCTATTTCTATCAAACCGCTTTACATAGTCCATCCGCGGACTATATTATTTTCCAATAACAAAATGGAGAATGCTCATGCTTCAGAAAGAAAATACCCTCTTCCTGCCGCTGAAGATTCACACATGGACATGCCTCACGGTTTCCAAATGGGATTTTGAGCTCAAACTTCCCTTCTGGCGTTTCTATCACAACTTCGATCCCGGCGCGGAAATGTGGCATCACGGACAGCGGATTGAGATGGAATTGGACAAGGTGTATCTTGTCGCGCCCTATGCGAAACTCCGTACAGACTGTAATCTTCCGTTCAGACATTTTTATATCCATTTTTCGCTTGAATGGCGTCTCGGAAGTGTCTCTGATGCGGTTTTCATTCTCCGCAAGGAACAATTTCCGAAGGAGCTTCTGAACAGTGTCGCGCACCCCTGTCCGACCCCCGACAGGAATGACCTGATGGGAGTTTACGCCGTCGTCACGAATGCTCTCTTTCTGATTCGGAATGCCCTGCCGGGAGAAGGACGTGAAATCGATTCACGGATCGAAGCGCTGCTGCAGAAACTGGACAAAGAGGAACAATGGCTTTGCTCCAACCGGGAACTGGCGAAACTCGTCTATATGAGCGAAAATGCGTTCATCCGGCTGTTCACAACCAACGTCGGCGTCTCCCCGCAGCATTATCTGCGAAACCTCCGTATTGAAAAAGCCTGCAAAATGCTTCATTTCACCAACGACACCATCGATGAAATCGCGGAGAAAACCGGTTTTGCCAACCGATACCATTTCTCCCGCGTTTTCAACCAGGTGATCGGTGCGTGTCCCGCGGCTTTCCGCGACAGCAAAACACCATGGCAGGCGGCCCAGCGGAGACGCCGCCATAAGGAAAATCGCTTGTCCTGATGCCAAATTGATACGATTGAATAACAATGGAGAAAAAAGAATGACTGGAATGATTCCGGAACCCGACAGCAAGTTTGTTTTTTCCGCAAAGTGGATCACTCTTCCCCATTTTTCCGCCCTGCGGAACCTCTATTTCAGGGCGGTCAAATGTTTCGAACTGAACGATGTCCCGAAGGAAGCCCTGCTCAGAATCTGCGCCGACACCAATTACCTGCTTTACATCAACGGGAAACGAATTCAATACGGTCCCGTCAGAGGCACTTGCACCATCAACTACTTCGACACTCTTGACGTCGCGCTTTTCCTGCGTAAAGGAACCAACGTCATCGGCGTTCTGGTTCATTCCCCGGTGACGGAAACCTTTATTTCCGTGTCCGCCGTTCCCGCCCTGATTCTGGAAATTCCGGGTCTGGTCAAAACCGGCGGCGACTGGAAGGTTCAGGAAGCGCCGGACTGGAAACAGGAGGTGTCTTTCTACACCCCGCAGACCGACTACATGGAACATCGCGACCTTGCTCTCGAACCCGCCGGGTGGCTGGACGG
>CAYWZD010000216.1:0-6792 GCA_964462755.1 uncultured Victivallales bacterium
CGCCAAGGCGAACGGAAAAGAAATTGCGCTCAACAGCAATCTTTCCGACGAGGACATCCGGATTCTTCTGGCGGGCGGCCGTTTGAACCTGAAATAATTTTTCCGGAACGCAAAACCGGAAGTCGAACATGGGACGGGCGGAAGAGTTTTCTCTCCGTCCGTTTCATTTTTTTGGGGAGGGACGGGTGTCAGGTTTTCTTTCTTGCACGGAGAAGCAGAACCGCCGTATGGTAAATCATATAGCACAGGAAGAAGGCGACGATCATTTTCTGCATGAAAGGAGCTGTCGGGCGGGATGGCAGCATTCTTGCAAGGAAAACCAGATAATACAGGCATACCCACAGCGACGATACGAAGAGACCGAAAATGCACCAGTTGATATTTTCCGTCCGGAGTCCGAACGGGGTGTCGTCTTGAAACAGGGTCATGAAAATGCTCGCGCCGATCGCCGGGGAAATATAGGTGGACCAGTTGTGCAACGCCGGATGGAGATTGTAAGGGATCAGGCCGATTCCGAGCAGGGAAATGCCGCCGATCGTCCCGGCGATTCCCATGAGCCGGCGGGGCAGGGGATGCTTGAATTCCCGGCTTCTTGTCAGAAAGTAGATGGCCGTTCCGATTCCCGCGACGATCAGTGCGGTGTTGAACAGCAGGCAGGAACCCGGATTGGGGGTTCCGTCCGGAAGACGGGTCAGCCCCAGTGCGCTTAAAAACTGCTTCGGCCAGGAATAGGGTTCCGGATAGAAAAACATGGACAGTCCCATCAGGAGAATGACCGAAATTTCCGTGAACAGCATGTAGCGTCCCAGCTTTTCATATTTTCCCATGGTTTTACTCCAAGCGTATTTCTACAAATATAATATGCAGGCCCCGGCAATGCAACCAACCGCCATGAAATCCTTTTTCCGGGAAAGGACGCGACGGTCCACTGGATTGCGGATGACTTTTTCCAAAGAACTGGCAAGTTAAAAAAAATGATTTTTTTTGTTTTTCACCCCTTGACTATCGATGGAACCACTCCTATAATTATAGCAAAGAGGTTCCAGTGGTTCCATAAGATACCAGAGGTTCTAATGGCAGATATCTATGAAACTTTGAAGATCAATCACCAGAGCGCCACGCCGATTTACCTGCAGGTGGTCGACGGGGTGGAACGTTTCTGCAGGAAAGTGCCCGTCGGTTCGGCACTTCCGCCGGAACGCGCGATGGCGTCTGGATTCGGGATCAGCCGGAACTCCTTGCGGCAGGCGATCGCCGAATGCTGCGAGCGCGGCTTGCTGGTGCAGCGCTGGGGCAAGGGGATCTTCACCGCGGAGAAAGAGGCCCGGAAACGGATTCTGGTCATGATGTCCGACAATCTGGAGATGGCGATGCCCTGGAATTATATCCTGCCGGGGATTCTCGAACGTGCGAAGGAATTGTCCATCGAAGTGGAGCAGATTTCCACCACGTTTCTCCGAAGTCAGACGCCCGAACAGATTACAAATTTTTTGGATCAGGAGAATTTTACCGGAATTCTTCATCTGGACTATACGTCCTGGAGCACGGCAGAGGATGTTGTCGCTTTGCGAAACTTCTTCAAATGTCCGATTCTCTTTCCTCATGTCGGCGAAGAATGGTGTCAGGAAGAATCGTTTCCAATGACCCGGATCGATGAAAAACAGGCCTTTCGGGAAGCGGTTGAAGCCATGGTCCGGGAGGGACATTGCAATATTGTTTCCGTCATGCCTTTTTCCAATCCGTATTCAAGGGGAGCCCGCGGATATACACAGGAAGAATATTTGAAGATGCTTAAGGAGGTCGGGGCCAATCCCGATCCCGGATTGATCCTGAATGTGAAACACGAAAGCGAGTTGGTTCGGAACTGTGTCAGAACATTTCTTCTCGGAGATCATCCGCCGTTTACCGCGTTCGTTTGTTTCTCCGATTTCTACGCAATCATGGTGATGAATGCGTTGAAGGAATTTTCCATGAAGGTTCCCGAGGATGTTTCCGTGATGGGATTCTGCGGATATCCCGGAGGGAAGTTTCTGGACCCGCCGCTGGCCACCACCGATTTCCATTACCATGAGATCGGACGCATGGCTGTGGACCGGCTTTTGACGATCCCGTCCGATTGGAGAAAGATGGAAGAAGCCAACCGGGTTGCCATTTCTCCCTATACGATTATTTTACGCGACAGCGTGAAGAATATTAGAAAAAACAACTCGAGAAAAAGAAAGGGATAGAGAATGAACAACAGAAGAAAATGTTTTACATTGATAGAGTTGTTGGTCGTGATAGCCATCATCGCAATTCTGGCCGGGATGCTTCTGCCGGCGCTGAACAAAGCTCGTGAAACGGCGCGGAAGATTTCCTGCTGCAGCAATCTGGGCACGATCGGAAAAGCCTCTCTGATGTACCTTCAGGACAACCGGGACTGGATGGCGACGTATTGGAATCGCGGAGCCGCGGCAACCTGGGATTCCACCAACAAGTGCATTGTCGGGGGAGGGATTTATGGCGTTTTTTCTCCATATCTGGGAAATCTCAAGGAAAACAACTCGGCCATCCTTGGCCGGATATCCAGCACGGGAACGCGATATCCGTTTGTCTGCCCGACCCGAACCGGATATGCGGGGAAAGACATTTATACTCTCGGCGTCAACAAGCACCTCAGCGACAGTTATTCTACTGCAAGAATCACCCTGACCATCCAACCCAGTATTTCCATGTATTTTACCGAGGTGGAGATGACTGAAAAATTGGGAACTGCGAATGAAGCCCGCGCGGGATTCTTCAATTCCGCCGGATGGTATAAAACAGGATTCGTCCATTCCAACGGAGCCAATTCCCAGTTCATTGACGGACACATCGAATGGCGTCATTCTTCAACCGTTCCGGACACCTCCAACTATTACAAGGATTTTCTCCATAAACGGTATTGGTTCCATAATACAACTACACTATAATCATTTTCAGGAGTAGAGATGAAAAAAGGTCTGGTTCTTCTTTTGTGCGCGGGATTTCTGTTCTTGAGCGCGGCCGCCGATCGTGGTAAACGGATTGTCGAAGTCGGCGGAAAGACGGAAAAAGTCGCTCCGGTCGAAATTGTCGTGGAAAAAATGACTCCGCTTCTGAAGTTCACATCCAATGAATTGCAAGGCTTCCTTTCGAAAGCGACGGGGGCTCCGGTTCCAGTGGTTTCCAAACCTTCGGATAAGGCGTTTTCTCTGATTCTCGGCGACAACTCTTTTTCCCGTCAGACGGGATTGAATGTCGCCTCCCTGCCTTCGGAAGGATATTACATCAAACGTGTCGGCAACCGGGTCTATCTGGCGGGGCTGGATTCCGAAACTTCTTCGCCCGAACAGAATTCCTGGCTCCAGTGCTATCCGCGCGGAACGCTGAGCGCCGCATACGATTTTCTGGAACGTTTTGCCGGCGTCCGGTTCTTTTTCCCGGGGGAGTCCGGCACGGTTGTTCCGAAAAAAGGCGGACTTTTTCTTCCGGAGAAGATCAATATTCTCGAACGTCCCGATTTCATCGACCGCCGCTTTTATTCCGGTTCTCCCCGGTGGTATGAGAAGGATGGCTATAACGGAGTCAAGGGCGCTAATCTGAATCTTGTCCGTCTGCGTTTTTCCGAAAACAACATTCCTTTCGGACACGGCCTTGCCCATCTGGATTACATCGGACGTTTTTCGAAAACCCATCCCGAATATTTCGCCCTGTTTCCGGACGGCCGCCGTTATTGCGAGCCGGACATGGTCCATACCGGACATCTCTGCTTCAACAGCGGAATCCGCGAGGAAATTTATCAGGATGTCAAGGCGTATCTGACGGGGCGGCCCGCTTCGGAGAGGGGCATGAAAAGCTGGAATTTCAACGCCGCTCGTCCCGGATATTTTTCCCTCATGACCCAGGATTGGCTTTACTGGTGCGGATGCGACAAATGCAAAAAAATCGCAGAACCCGGACGCGGACGCGTCTACAAGGAAGACAGCCAGAATGCCAGCGACTTCATGTGGAAGTTTACGGCCGAAATTGCCAATCGGCTGACACGGGACGGCATCAAGGGGGCGGTTACTCAAATGGCTTATTCCCCTTATGACAAGATTCCGAAATGCGACCTCCCTGAAAACGTGACGGTTCAGGTCGCCTGCAGCGGTCCGGGGTCCAAAGAAGACGACCGCGAAAAGATCGCGGCGTGGAGCAAAAAAGCGCACGGAAATCTTTCCGTCTGGACCTATACCATGGGCAAGCACATGAGCAAGATTCTGCCCGGCGTTCCCGCCATGATGCCCCGCTATGCCGGGAACTATTATCAGGACCGCAAACAATGGATCATCGGCGGGTTTACCGAGTCGGAAACGGATGAATACCTTTTCAATTATTTGAACTATTACATCCTGTCCAAGGCCATGTGGGACACCTCCGCCGATGTCAACGCCCTTCTGGACGACCATTTCCGCGCCATGTTCGGAAGCGGAGCCGTGCCCATGAGAAAGTTCTTCGATATTCTGGAAGACAACTGGGTCAACCGGATTCTCGGCAATACCGTGCAGACCGGACTGGGCCCGGTGACGAAGGTTCCGAACGAGCGGGAAATCTGGACCCGGATCTATTCGCCCGAGGCTTTCCGGCAGTTCGACAAGCTCTTCGATTCCGCCGAGGCCATGACGGCGCGCGAACCGGAAGCCCAAGCCCGTATCCGCTTTATCCGGAAAGGAATTCTGGAGCCGATCCGGAACGAAGCGAAAAAATATCAGCGTCGGCAGGCGGCGGTGGACAGCTGGTCCGTCAATGTTCCCGGCTCCGTGTGGCTGCGTCCCGTGGAAGGGGAATCGTGTGATGTCCGCACCCAAGTCACGATTTCAAGAGCCGACGGCAAATTTCTGTTCACTTTCGACTGCGAAGAACCGCGCATGAGCGAGATCGCCCTCAACGGGAAGTCCAACGACGATCCCCGCCTTTTCGAAGATTCCTGCGTGGAACTGTTTCTCAACCCTTCCGGCGACCGCAAGAACTACTTTCATTTCATTGCCACCCCTGCCGGAGTTTTTTCCGACTACAAGGCGAAACTCAACGAAAAACCCGACCTGAACTGGAACAGCGGCGCATCCGTGACGGCGGAAAAACTTGCCGATTCGTGGAAGGTCACCATTGCCGTTCCTGAAAAGGCGCTGGGGGATTTCTTACAGAAAGGCTTTCCGGTGAACTTTGCGCGGCACCGCGCCATGACGAAGAATCCACCGAAGATCGCCGATTATCAGTGGAGTCCGGTTCCGCGGAAAAGTTTCCATGAACTTGAACAGTTCGGCATGATGAACCTGACGGCTCCCGAAAAAGCCAATCTCATCCGGGAATCTGATTTTCAGGTGGAGCGCAAGAATCTCTACTCTGCCGGGAAGCTCTGGAGAATCTGGGGAAATAAGATCAAAACCCCGGAGCAGCGTTTCGAGTTCGACAAATCCGTTTTCATCAACGGCGGACAGAGCTTTCACATCATTAATCCGCGCGGCGGACTCGGCAACTGTTCGCAGGTTCTGGAAAACCTGAAACCCGACACGAAATACCGTCTCTCCTACTTCCTGAAAACCCGGCTGACACCTCCGGGCGGAGCCGGGGCATATCTGGTCTTCTGCGACGGATCGGCCAATCAGCTTGCGCTGCCGAGACCGGCCGTCAGCGGGGACAATCCGTGGCACCGTCTCGCGTTCGAATTCAAAACGCCGTCGGCGACCAACCGGGCGGACCAGAAGCAGAAACCGCTTGTTGCATTCTGGGTCTGGAACGCTGAAGGGGAGGCGTGGTTTGACGATGTGCGGATCGAGGAAGTGACGCCTTGAGTATTTGACATTGCTCCCGGAAGGGGTATATTCTTCTCATGCATCCGTCCTAGACGCCGGAGCCGTTCCGAAGGGAACCCCGAAGATTCGGCGTTATGGACGAAAAGCGGCGTTGAAGAGAAGGGGAGGATCATGGGGAGAAAGAACGGTTCTGGAAGGTGGGGAAAAGGGTGGACGTTTCTGCTGCTGACGATTCTGGCGCTGGCGTCCGCTTCGGTTTCCGGACGGGATCAGGCGATCATTATCGACCACAACTGCACGGATATCGGCAAGATTCCCGTGAAGTATATCGAGAAAGCCCGGGACGAGTTCAAGGTCGCATACGGGCATACCTCGCATGGAAGCCAGATCGTGAGCGGCATGAATGCGCTTCAGAAAAAGAATCCGGAACTGTTTGCTTTCGGGCGTGGCGATAAGGGACTTTCGTTTCTGGACGGAACCCCGAAGGGCGACCTCGGAAATCCCGACCGACGCACATGGGGCGCCCGGACGGATTACTTTCTGAGGAATTCCGGCAAGGACCGCAATCTGATTGTCTGGTCGTGGTGCGGGCAAGTCGGGAACGCGTCGGAAGAGGACATCGAAGCCTATCTTTCCCTGATGAACAAGCTCGAGAAGGACTTTCCCGGCGTGACCTTCGTCTATATGACCGGGCATCTCGACGGTACGGGCAAGGACGGCAACCTGAATCAGAGGAACGAACAGATCCGGGACTTTTGCCGGGAGCGTAAGAAAGTCCTATTCGACTTTGCCGACATCGAAAGCTATGATCCCGACGGCAAGGTGAACTATATGGAATTGAAAGCCCGCGACAACTGTGACTACCGTCAGGGCAAAGAGAAGAAGAACTGGGCGGACGACTGGCTGGAAAAGAATCCGAATCATACACTCGCCCTCCCGGGAGGCGCGGCGCATACGCGTCCGCTCAACGGCGCTCTCAAGGCACAGGCCTTCTGGTGGA
>CAYWZD010000217.1:0-6774 GCA_964462755.1 uncultured Victivallales bacterium
ACCGGCACCCCCGGCGGACGCGGAGTGCCCGGAGGCGGCGGAGGTCCCAAAGGCGTGCTCAGCAAGGACATCAGCGACTACTACAATGCGGTCGAAGCCTTTCTGAAGCGGCGGTGGGATCAGCCCAACACCGAAATGCTGAACCGCGCCAGTCCGAAAGTGATTGTCCGTTTCAAGGTCGATTCGGACGGACGTCTGCTTTCCGCCGTCATCATCAGCAAGTCCGGGATCAACGCGATGGATGCTTCCGTGCAGGCCCTTCTCACTTCTCTGAAGGTTCTGCCGCCTCCCCCGATGGCGATGGAATTTCTTGTGACGCTGGAAATCGACCGCTGATTTTACCCATCCCGCTTCCGGGAACGTAATGCGCTGCCGGGGTTCCAACCGAGCCGGTGCAGGTCTCTGACCTGCTGCGATCCAACTGCATAAGTTGGTCGTGCAGAGCACGAAATCTCCCCCCCCCCGGAGCGGTTTCATCCGCGCAAGGACGAGAATTTGCCGGAACGGCAAGTTCGAGAGCTCCGGGCGTTTCCCGAAGACAACCTCACGTAAGCGGCGGCTCTCGCTCTTCCAGAGCTCGTCCGTCAGCGGTGGAACCGCCGCCGCGAATGCAAAGTGCATGAGGGCTTCTCGCCCTCAAACTCCCCGGCAGGGAAAGATTCCCTGCACCCCGGCAAACTTGTTTGCCGTCTTTGAGAATTTTGATGGACACTATGCCCGGGAACATTCCGATGGTTCAAACATGATGTTTTTCGAGAACGTTCTTTCTGTATTCGGTCGGAGAGGTGCCTTTATATTTCCGGAAGAATATGCAGAAAAGACCGGGCGTCTTGAATCCGAGCGCTTTTCCGATTTCACCGATCGGCGTCCGGGAGTCGGAAAGAAGCGTTTCGGCATTTTTCAGCCGTTCCATGTTCCAGTAACGGAGGATGCTCATTCCTGTTTCCTTTTTAAATAGGCGGTTCAGATGATGCGCGGACAGGTGAAAGAGCTCCTCCAGCATCCGCAAAGGCGGAAACTGCCGGTTCAAATGGTTGATGATCATGAACTTGATCGCCGCTACCCGATCCCCTTCATAAGGATAAATGTCCGCAAGGTGGTCGCGGGGGTTCCTCCCGAAGATTCCGGCGAAATTTTCCTGAAGGAAAAGCGTCAGGAAGGTGGAAAGCAGATACCGGGTGCATTCCACTGAAAGCACCGGCTCCTGAGCCGCCTGATACTGGATCTCCTGAAAGACCGGACGCATTTTTTTTGAAATCTCATACTGATATCCGTGTTCGCGGATCATCTCCGGCAGACGGGTGCAGAGATAGCGGCCTTCCTCATCCAGACCGGAGATCAGGATCACCACCGACATCACGATATTGTCGGACGCGGCATCGAAACTTCTGGAATGGAGCGTGGAGGGAGGAATGAACAGGATGGTGCTGTTGTTCTCGGCACAGTGGACTTTCCGTTCATCCAGAAAAGTAGTCACTCCTCCTTTTTCCGCAATGGCGAACTCATAATTGGGATGTTCGTGCTCCGGAATCTCCATTCCCGGCAACAGCATGGAACGGTGGAAGCCGACCAGCCGCAGTTCGAACGACCCGAGGACCAGAGGCGGTATTGTCCGCAGAACCTCAGCCCCGGTCGCATTGAACCGGTTGACGTCGTTGCTGGAAGGACTCGCCATTCCGTCTCCTTTTCCGGAACTCCTTTCCGGAGGAGAAATCACACCGGAAAGGTTCCGTGTCCCGGCATGGGCTCAGGCCGGATGATTTTTTGTGCCGAATTCGGCGTAATACTGGTTCCGGGCCTTCTTGTCGTTCCCGAATTTTTCCTTCGCCCAGTCGCTGAGGAACCCTTTGCCCTGCGGCGCAAGAATCGTATGGGCATTGAGAATCGCCGCCCCTTCCACGAAGACCTTCAGGTATCTGGCCAGCGCCGGTTCGGAGAACGTGTCGACCAGTTTCTGTCCGGCGGCGTTCATTTCCGTGCCGACGAAAACCGGCATGTTCCGCCGGATGCAACTGTCGATGATCTTGTTCATGTGGGCGACCTTTTTCGCCTTGACCTCTGCGTCCGCATAGTTCCAGTTGCGGTCCGGAATCAGGTTGAAGAGGACCGCTCCATGGGATTCGTGCATGTCCAGCAGGACCTCCGGATCGCTTTCGCCGGCCGAAGTGCCGTCCAGCCAGGCGATGCTCGGAAGCGCTCCGCAGGTGAGGGTGAACCGGTTCATTTCCGAAAGTGACGGAAAGGATGACGGATCGGGTTTGACGTATCCGGGACCGCCCGATTTCATCATTTTCGAACGGATGACGCCCTGAAGTTTGACGGAATTCTGAATCAGTTTTGACGCCTCTTCCAAAGTGACGCCCAGTTTTGACGACCAGAATTCAGCCCGTTTGACGGGATCGGAAAAGACTTTGACGGCCTTCTGTTCATAGGCGGCGCAGACATGACGTTCCGTAGCGTTTCCCGCCGGAGTCAGGGGAAGGACTTCACTGTCGAAATCCAGTTCCACCGGGGAGAGGGCGGGGTTCACGCGCTGGACGATTCCGCGTGTCCGGCCGACTGCGGATTTCTTCATGTTGGAGAGGAAGTCCGCCTGAGCCGCGGGGATGTTCGCGGTGGTGAACCCCACTCCGAGATGATAGGCGATTCCCGGCTCTCCGGGGGAGTTGATCCCCTTGTCGATCATGTCCTGAATCACTACCCGGCTTTCGACGCCGCAGGCCGCGCGGAGGGAAAGAAGACGGGACGCCTCCAGAAACTCGTCGGCTCCGTCCAGCACGTCAAATTCGATCTTTCCGACGGCGAAAAGGCGTTCGGTTTTTGCCCAGCAGGCAATGTAGGATGGAGAATAGCCGTACCCGTTGAAGGAAAAACTGGTGTGACAGTGCATGTTGTTGTCGTGAATCTCCGGAGCCGCGGCTTCCGGAGTGGATGCGAATTCCTTTTTGAACTGAAGCAGAGCCTGCTTCCGGGTGTTTGCGTCATAACAGACCAGTTTCTCCTGAAGAGAGGCCAGCAATTCTTTGGCGTTCATGAAGACAATCCTTTCGTCTTTTGTAAATGTTTTATATTCAAAGATCTTCAAATTTTTCAATGTTCTTGAAAGCGGCTTCCAGAGCTTCGTTCAGTCCCGGAATCTTCTTTTCCTCTTCCTCGACCAGATAGAATTTCGCGGCGACCGCCGGAGCGGGCGGAGCGAAAACGGTGCAGCTGTCGGGAAGGTCCACGATGGAAAGGTCGTACGTTCCGATGGCCTGCGCCCGTTCGATGCTTTCCAGCTTGTCCATGCCCGCCAGCGGACGGATCATCAGCATGGTCGTGACGTCATTGATGACGGAAAGATTGACGATGGTCTGGCTGGCGACCTGACCGATCGACTCGCCCGTCACAATCGCCCCCAGCTTGTGGAAATGGCAAAGCATGGTGGCGATCCGGAGCATCATGCGGCGATAGAGGACCGTGCGGTATTTCGGCATGCAGTTGTCCCGGATCAGTTTCTGAACTTCCGAAAGGTTGCAGGCATAAAGACATCCTTTCTTCTGGTAGCGGTTCAGCACGGAAACGATCCGCTTCACCTTCTCCAGCGATTCCATCGGCGTATACGGAAAACTGTGGAATGTCAGGAAGTCCAGATGGCACCCGCGCTTCATGGTCATGTGACAGGCGACCGGGGAATCGATTCCGCCGGAAAGCAGCGCCAGAGAGTCGGAGTTGGTTCCGACCGGCAGTCCGCCGGGTCCCTTGTATGTCTCATAGAAGACCAGTGCAATTTTTTCGCGCACCTCGATACCGATGGTCAGGTCGGGATTTTCCAAATCGACCTTGAGACGGTCGCCGAAAAGGTCGTAGAGGCGGGATGCGACTTCGATTTCAATCTCTTTGGACCTCAACGGAAAACTCTTATCGCTTCGCCGTGCCCGGGTCCGGAAACGGATCGACGGTGCGCTCTCCAGTTTCTTTTCGATCGCTTTTTTCGCGCTTTCAAGAACCACGGACATGATTTTTTCAATCTCGGGTTCACATTCCAGCACCGGTGAAAAAGACTCAAGCCCGAACGACCGGGAAAGCACGCTCTTGACTGTTTCCAGTTCGGCGGGTTCGAAATCGGCATTTTTCCGCTTGCGGATGAAAATCCGTCCCCGGATCCGCTGAATTACAAGCGTTTCGTTCAAGCCTTCGCACGCGCTCAGCGATTGAATGTTGGAAACGAGCTTGTTTTCGAACATGGAACGGTTGTGCCCCTTGGTGGCGATCTCGTGATATCGGCAAAGAAAACTTTTATACATGACTTTCTGTTCCTGAAAAATTCCGACCTGTGATCCGGGTATCCTGATTTTCCCGGATTCCGGTTCCGGGCGGACAATTGAATTCTCTCTATCCCGATAAGATAACCTTTTTAGCTGTTTTTTCAACCGGGATTACGAACAAGCGAGTGGAAATCATGTCCAGGGGGATGGAGAAATAAGCGAAATAATCGGGAACTAATTTGATTTTCCAGAATGTCGGGTTATATTAATCGAGCAAATCATCCACGTGGGGCAGTAGCTCAGTTGGCTAGAGCGATACGTTCGCATCGTATAGGTGGTGGGTTCGACTCCCATCTGCTCCACCAGAAAATTCCGCCGGTTTTGAACTCAAAACCGGCTTTTTTATGTCTCTTTCGCCCATTCAGCACCTTCCAGCTTTATCCTGCAAAATAGGGCTCTATTCCGCAGGAATTACGGAAAAATTACGGAAAAATTTTGAGGCTGCGGAATTTCCCGGGATTCCATCGGATTGGCCTCCGGAAAATGAGAGCAAATCTCTTGAATCGTCCCATTGACATACGGCACATACGCCTGTTCTTTATACCCGGATAAAAATTTTATCCAGCCAAAGAGTCAAATTTTTCTTAGATTTCAAGAATAATATATCCTTAACAGACGCTTTTAACGAGTGATTATTAAAAAAATTGAAAAATTTTCAAATTCCCCCTCTGCAATCATTGAGCAACAAAAAGCTCTAGAATGGTTGCACCATTAGGCCACGCTGAGAAACATAACACATTGATTATGAATGTTTTATGCATTTGACTTTCGTAAAAAAACGGGTATGTTTTCTTCCATTCTCGAAAATTCCATTAATTCCAAAAAAAAAGGAGGAAAACAAAATGGAAGAAAAAGAAAAGATGTCGAAGCAAAAAGTTTCTCAGATTACGCCTCGGGTTCTGATGCGCCCGGAGCTCTTGCAGGAACTTCAAGCCGAGTATGGAGCACCGGTCTACAGAGGAAGTAAGGATCAATTCAAAGGAATCAACCAGCAGTATTTTGCAGCGTTGTTTGCCTCGCTTCATATGCCAAAGTATGAAATGACAGAACGTTGTTTCTATCTTTATAACCCTTCCAATGGGGCTTGGGAAAAAGTGGATGAATCGGATTTGATGAATCTGATCAGTCTGATGTTAAAAGAATATGCGGCTCTTACGCAGGACACCGACATCAACACAAAGCGTGATGCCGGGACGATTCGTCGGATTTTGTCCTTCCTCGCCAGTCTCTGCAAGGGAAACAACCTTTTTGACCACAGCAAGCAGGAACCGTTTATTCATTGCGCTAATGGGATGGTTTGCTTTGAATTCAAAAAAGATGCGGAGGGGCGTATTCAGGATGTAGTCCCGGTTTTGAAACCTTTTTCGCCGGATTTCTATAGCCGGAATTATACAGCCATCGACTTCATTCCCGGCGAAGGATGCAATGAATTTCTGAATCGTCTGTTGGTTCCGGCTATGTCGGAGGATGACCGTAATTACTTGCAGTATTACGCGGGACAGTCCCTCCTGGGGATGAATTACAGTCAAACTTTCCTGATCCTGACCGGGACTGCCGGAGGCGGAAAGAGTACGCTGGTAAACATCATAGAAAACCTTGTCACTCGGCAAAACTGCACCGAACTTCGTCTGGAACACATGAACAGCCGTTTTGAAACTCAGCGGTTGGTCGGAAAAACGCTGCTGACAGCCAAAGATGTTCCCTCCAATTTTCTGAATACCGCGGGGGCGCACAAGCTGAAAGCACTGACGGGGAAGGATACCATGACAATTGAACATAAGGGCAGCAATGATGCCCCGGATGTCCGTTGTGCCTTCAATGCCATTATTACTGCCAACAATACCCTGCGGGTGACGATTGACGGGGATCGGGAAGCATGGCGTCGGCGGATCATCTGGGTCCGTTATGACCGGCCTGCCCCGGAGAAAAAGATTCCGGACTTCGATGAATACCTCCTGGCACAGGAAGGGCGCGGTATTCTGGCCTGGGCGATCGAGGGCGCATGCAAGTTGTTGAAAAATGATAAGAAGATACCGCGTTCTCCTGAACAGGAATCCCGTATTGACAACCTGTTGCAGGAATCCAATTCTCTGCTTGAGTTTGTCAGTACCTGCATCGTTCCCGATGACCATACGACCGTTACAACAGCGGAGATGGTCGAAGCCTTTCACACATACGGCAGAAAGCGGCATTGGGGATGCCTTTCCCAGACCTACATCGAGCACAATCTGCCGGAATACATGTTCCGGATTCACGGAGTCAGTAAACGGACTGACATCAAGCGTGATGGACATAACAACAGAGGATATAAAGGGTTTTCTATTACTCTTTAACTTTTTCTTCATCTGGTAATTAAGGCCGTCCAGGCGCTCTGTCTGGACGACCTTTTTTTAGTTTCCGTTTTCCACTATCATATAGACATCCAATATTATTTAGGACAAGGTATTTTAGCCTCATTTTTTCAGAA
>CAYWZD010000218.1:0-6761 GCA_964462755.1 uncultured Victivallales bacterium
TGTTTCACATTCCGATCATCCGTCTGACCTACTACCGGGGGCTTTTCGACGACCGGGCACTCATGGAAACAGCGCAGGCTCTGCTGTATTATTCGTTCGGAATTCCCGCCTTCGCGGCCATGAAGGTGACTCTGGCCGGGTTTTACTCCCGCAAGGACATGAAGACTCCGATGTATGTGTCGGTCTTCTGCGTCCTCCTGAATCTGGTTCTGAACCTGATTCTGATGCATCCCCTCAAACAGGGCGGCATTGCGCTGGCGACGGTGATTTCATCCTACATGAACAACCTGATCCTCCTGTATCTTCTGCAAAGGAAAATCGGCGGGATTCCCATTGCGCCCATGCTGCGCTTTCTGGCGGTTCTGCTGGTAGTTTCCACAGCGGGGCTCTGGCCCGCGAAACTGGTGTTCGACTATCTGCTCCGGTGGGGCGTCGCCAAGACATGGCTCGGGGTTTTCCCGCCTCTCTGCGCGGGTGCGGCCGTCTACCTTGCAATCTTCCTGATTCTTGCTATATTACTCCGCATGGATGAGATGAAACTGCTTTTCAAACATTTTACCGCAAAGAAAGGGGCATAACCATGGATTTCTACGAGGTTCTGAATGTCCGCCGCAGTATCCGCGCCTATAAACCGGACCCTGTCCCGGAAGAGTCTCTTCAGAGGATCGCGGAAGCGGTCCGTTCCGCGCCGACGGCATGCAACCGTCAGTCCTACAAACTGCTCCTGATCCGGGACGCGGCCAAACGCGCGGAAATCTGCAAGGCGTATTCCGGAGCATTTCTTTCACAGGCGCCCGTGATTGCGGTGATGCTGTGCTGCGAGTCCGAGGCATGGCGCCGGCTCGAAGGGAATTCCGCCACGGAAATCGACGCGACGATTGCGATGGAACACCTGATTCTGGCCGCGGCGGCGGAAGGTCTGGGCGCGTGTTGGATTTGCGCTTTCAGCCGTCCAAAACTGGATTCCATTCTCGGCATTCAGGCTCCTTATGCTTCGTTTGCACTTTCCCCGCTGGGATTCGCGGCCGCCGCGCCCGGTCCGTTCTCCCGTAAGAAACTTTCCGACCTTGTAGAGATTGTAGGCTGAAATATGATCACTGCCGAATGCCCGGACGCTTTTCTTTCCTCGGATACGCCTTCCGTGGACTCCGTGACCTTGAAGGCGCGTTCCTTTACCCTGACGACCCTGCCGGTGGAGATCGGAGAACTTTCCGAGGAATCCGCGCTGTCCGGCAAACGCCGTCTGCACCATTCGGAGAACGGCTCCGAACTGACGCTGGAACTGACCAATACCATCCCATTCGGGGCGGAGCCTGAAATCGCACGGAAGATCCATTTCTCCAAAGGAGTGATGAGCGTGTCGATGGACATGGTCATGCGCAATTCGTGCGTGCTTTCCAATGTCTCCGGCGGAGGCGTGCGGATTTCCGGCGACATCCGCCGGATCGGCTGGATCCTTCCTCCGAAAAAAGGTTCGAGCATCGCGCGTCCGGCCTATTCCGATTTTGCCGCGTCTCCTGAAAACGAAACGCTGTATGATGAATCCTACCCGCCGCTCGGAATGCTTCTGGAGTCCGAAACCGACCGTTTCGACTGGATGGTCGGCGATGATTTCTGGCGCTGGACCAATGCAGGACGCCTGGGCGGAACCGCCCGTTTCACGGTGGTGAAGGAGAGCGGCGGAATCCTCTTCCGCTGGAAGGTTTTCGGGTTGAAACCGGACATGGAGGCTTTGCCGGGACGGAACTGGCGACTGACGTGGGCGGTCGCATGGAAACCCCTGAAAATGCCGCGTCGCAGGGCGTCCGCGAAAAGCTACGACCTGACCGTCTGCAACTGGCCGACTCCGACGCTGGCCGTTTCCACGATGAAAAAAAATCGCGACGAAGCCTCCGAACGGGGATGCCTCTGCGCGGCCGCAACGCTCAATATCCTGAAGAAATGGATCCGCTCGAATCTGGATTCCGTGAAGGAAGGCGAAGTCTTCGCCCTGAAAAACGTTCTGCCGGTGTACTGCGTGAACGCGGGGCATCTGGACCGTGCCCGGATGGAGTCGCTGCCTCACTGGGACATGATGTCGATTCTGGAATTCAGCCGCTGGGCGAACCGTCTTCTTTCCAAAAAAGGCGCTTCCCTGGAGGTTCTGGCTCCGGAGAAGTCGCCTCTGCGCGGATTCATGATCCTCAACTGACCGGAAGACTGTTTCCGGTCAGGCCTGAACCTTTTTCTCCGTTTTCGTGCTTTTTTTCGCACGATAACGGATCACGAGGTTTTTGACGAACCAGTAGGTGAGGGGAGTCATTACAACCGTCAGGAGTGCGCCGCCGACGAAAAACGCAATGACAAGCTCCCAGCCGATTCCGAGAAGAGCACTGTAACTCTGTTCACTCACCACGTCCTTGAAGGCTTCCTCGACCACGGCATACGAGATGTTTCCCCCGGTCAGTTTGTCGCCGACATAACATTGGATGGGGTAAATGATGAAGATGGTGAAGTGGTTTGTGAGCAATGTCCCGAAAATCGATCCGATCTTGCTGCCTTTCAGCAGGAAAGCGGTCGGGATGGAACAGATCAGCTGGAGGCCGAACGGGACCAGGCAGCCGAAGAACATGCCGATCGCCCAGCCGCGGGCGATATATTCGGGCGTCGCCTTCTCCTTGACTATCTTCGCATACAGCGAAATCCATTTTTTCCAAATCCATTGTCTGGAGATCATACGGAACCCCCTTTCTGTCAGGCGACCAGATTGGCCAGTGTGTCGGAACGTTCGGCAATATTGGCCACATGGCGCGAGACTTTCTGGAACTCGGCGAGCATTTCGATGAAGAAGAGTCCGCTCACGGGGGTGCAGGCGCCCTCCGCCAGACGTTTGAGATGGTTGGCCTCATATTCTCCGGCAAGCGTTTTGATCTTGCGTTCCAGGTCTTTGGCGATGGCATGGTCGGCGGGGGAATTCTTCTCCAGAAGAAGCAGGGTGCATTCCACCTGTCTGCGGAGTATTTCATGAAGTCCGGCAAGTTCATGCCGGGCCGAGTCGCTCAATCTGGCGACATCGGTTTTCAGATGGCTGATGAGATCCAGAATCGTCTCGGTATGGTCTCCGATGCGTTCCGCGTCGTTGGTGCAATGGATCAGCACGGGAATGGCGGCTGCCTGTCCCGGAGACAGCTCTTTCTGCATCAGCATGGAAAGATAGTCGGTGATCTCCTGCTGGAGTTCATCCACCCTCTGCTCCCGTCGCTCCAGCTTCTGGGCTTTCTCCTGCGTCTTTTCATCATCCTTCTCATAGGTGTCCCATGCGCAATCGACCATTTTCCATGCTTTTTTCAACATTTTCCGCAGGGTGGTGGTGGTCTGCGACAGCGCGATGGCAGGCGTTGCCAGAAGGTTGGGCTCCAACCGCTGATATTTGACTTTCTTCTCGGTCTGGGGAATGATCTTTTCACAGAGCTTTGCCAGAAGCGGCACGAACGGGAGAAGGAGGAGGGTTGTGCAGACGTTGAAAACCGTGTGGGCGTTGGCGATGTGCCGGGGCAGATCGCTGTTTCCGCTGAGGGAATTGACCAGACTGAAGAAGATGGGGGCGTCGGTGTCTCCGATCTTGATCCAGAAGGTGGAAATAGCCAGCAGGACGCCGACTATATTGAACAGCGTATGAGCCAGCGCCGCCTGCTTGGCGATCCGGTTGGCCGGGATCGCCGCGAGCTGTGCGGTGACCGTGGTGCCGATGTTGGAGCCCAGCACCAGCGCGACGGCTGTATAGAAGTTCAGGAGTCCGCCGGCTCCCATTGCGATGATGATACCGGTGCAGGCGGAGCTGCTCTGGATGATCATCGTTGTGATGAGTCCGATTCCGATGGCGCCGATGAGGGCGCCCGGCGGAATCCATCCGTTGACGGGGGCGCAGTCGAAAAGCCGGAAGGCGTTCATGAACGCCTCGTTCTGGGAAAGGACTTTGAGTTCATTGCTCATGAAGCTCATTCCCAGAAACAGGAAACCGAATCCGAGGATGGTGTCGCCCCATCCCTGAACGGTCTGGTTGTCGAGGAATACCAGCAGCAGTCCGATGATGATGGACGGCATGATGATCCAGGCGATGTTGAAGGCGACCAGCTGTGCTGTGATGGTGGTTCCGATGTTGGCGCCGAAGATGATCCCGATGGACTGAAGGAGATTGAGCAGTCCCGCGTTGACGAATCCGACGACCATGACCGTTGTTGCGCTGGAGGATTGGATGATGCAGGTAACAACCGTTCCGGAGAGAACCCCCATGAAACGGTTGGCGGAGAAGAAACGCAGGATTGTGCGCATCCTTTCGCCCGCGGCCTTATGCAGTCCGTCGCTCATCAATTTCATGCCGAAAATGAAGATTGCCAGACCGCCGAACACATTGATCAGTAACGATATCATGTAATAAAAATCTCTTTCCGGGCCGCAGCCGTGCCGGAGAGGAACGGCGCCCTTATAATGGTAGGAATGGGTGAATATTCAATTCCGGACCGCCTGCATCATCTCCCGGAATGACATAAGTCTTTCCGGGAGAACGGCGAAGAGGACGCTTCGCCGGGAACAGGCATTGCCGGTGAAATCAGTGATCCATCGGGTGCGTTTCCTTTTCGATCTGCTCGAAGACGGCGACATCCGCTGTGGAGACGTTTCCCACCACGCGGCCATCGTCCAGAACGTTTTCCTTTTTGGCCTCCAGTGTCCGGAACATTTTCATCAGGTCGATGGTTCCTCCGATGGAGAACCAGATGGTGGAAATCACCGCGATGATCACCGCGACCACGATATTCTTGATGAAGAAGAAGTATCCCCACCATTCAATTGTCCAGGGCATGAAGACGTTCCAGATGACTACCATTAGGAAACAGAGGGTGAAACCATATCCGAAACTGTAAATGAACACAGACCACGCAAGAATCTTGTCTCCTCTGGTATAGTTGGAGTCGACTCCGAGAATTTTCTCGTAGAAGAAATTTTTCAGCGTCATTGTCTGTTTCTTCAGGTCGGCGTTCGGGTTTTCACTGTAGATTCCGCGATGCAGCAGACGTTCCATGTTGAACGGCTCCTTGCAGGTACAGAGGGAAACCGCCACATAGAGAACCACCGTTACGATGTTGGCGATGAAGGAAACCTCCATCGAGTTGATCGGGAATTTGTTCGGGGTCATTTCCCAGATGACATACGGGTGGAACGGACTCGAAACCGTCTTCAGGAAGCCGTCTAAGGATGTAGTCCATCCCATATACTGAATGAAGGGATAGGCGTGGGAAACCCATATCTGCTGAAGGATGATCCCCGCGACGGCGATAAGAGCGCCGCTGACCAGCGAGATGAATGCGCCCGCGGTCGTGCCGCGGTTCCAGTAGAGGCCGAGGGTGATGACGACACCCGCACCTGCCCAGATCGCTCCTGTGATTGCGAAGAACATCAGGATGAAGTCCACCTGGGCAAAATAATAACTGAAAAATATAGCAAAGATGCAAACCCCGGTGATCGACCAGCGGAGTGCCCGGATCTGTTCATGAGGAGTGAACGGCTTTTTCCGGAGGGGAACCACGAAGTCCTGGATCAGGATGGTACCCCAGCTGTGCATGTAGGTGGTATCCGTGCTGACCATCAGGAAGATCATCATGGCGCAGAAGATGCCGGTGATGCCGATCAGGAAGATGTCGCGGAGAGCCATGGAAACGCTCATCTGGTTGTAGATCGTTTCGAAAGTCTGCGCACTCTTCTTTCCGCCTGGAATATCGGCCAGTTCTTTACGGGTCGCGGCAACGTAGGGATCAACTGCGGTTTTGTCCTTGACCTTCTGTTCGCTCAGTTCCTTCTTCTGCTCCGGAATGTTCTTATATTGCTCCCCGAGTTTCGCCCTGACGGCAGCATATTCCTTGTCCGGCAGGATGTCGGAGATGGTTTTTTCCGCCAGTTGCGTACGGACGCGGCGTGCGTCTCCGGAGAATTGAGGCGCATTCAGGTAGGCGATTGCCACAATCGCCAGCAGAATGAAAGTCATGGAACCGAAACCGCCGCGCCACGAACCGAGCAATCCGCCCATCTTGGCTTCATGCGCGTTCAGGGCGGCGCCGTTGTAGCCGCTGTTTCCGCCCCAGGACATCCGGTTCAGGAACATGCCGACGATTCCGCTGAACACATAGAATAGATTGAAGTCACGGAGATTCTGGACATCATACGGACTGAGAAAACTTTCGCCCGGAGGACGTGACGAGAGAATCGGCAGCAGATCGTCCCCCCAGGAAAAACGGTAAAGAAGATACACTACGATGAAACCATACATCGGATAGCTCAGGAGTCCCTGAATGCAGTCCGTTGTCATAATGGTGACCTGGCCCCCCAGCAATGCGATGAACAGCGCAAGCCCCAGAAAAGCCATCATGGTCAGGATGAAGGTCGGAAACTGGAAACCGAAGAGGGAAATGTGGATGGGAAGATCCAGGAAATAAATCAGGAAGCGGGCGCCCACCGCCGGAAAAATCGCATAATTGATGATTCCGGAGATCGACTGGATTACCGCCGCGACAACCCGGAACGATTTGTTGTAACGGAGTTCGAAAAACTGTCCCATCGTCATGGCTTTGGTTTCCCGGAAGCGGTAGATGCAGAATCCGGTCAGCCCCATGATCAGAC
The DNA here is from genome assembly GCA_964462755.1 of uncultured Victivallales bacterium. Classification (GTDB taxonomy): domain Bacteria; phylum Verrucomicrobiota; class Lentisphaeria; order Victivallales; family UBA1829; genus SIG94. The sequence continues at coordinate 6,652 of CAYWZD010000218.1, forward strand.
CGAGGGGGGCCATTATACTGGACCAGAAGGAGACGGCAAACCCACAACTGTAGTACATCTCCATGATGGCAATGGCGCTGATCAGTCCCATCCCGGCCTCGCCGCTGGCT
>CAYWZD010000219.1:0-6733 GCA_964462755.1 uncultured Victivallales bacterium
CTGTACCTTTGCTGCTGCGGTGTCCAGCTTTCCGCGGAAAATCTTCTTGTCAATGGAAGTTTCGAAGAAGGGCTGAATGCCTGGACCACCCCCGTCTGGCTGAAAAACGCAACGGTTCCCGAACTGGAAAAAACGGATATGGCCGGTCCGGGTTCCGCCGCCCTCAAACTTTCCTGCGCCGAGGGGAAACGCGCATATATTTCCCAGCGTTTCTCCATTCCTCCGGGAAAACGATATTTGAAAGTTTCTTTCCTGCTGAAAACGAAGGATCTGGAAAAATCCTGGGGCGCTTGCCTGGTTCTGCTTGACAACGTGAAACTGCCGGTATGGAAGCAGTCGACCTATCCTTCGCTTTTCGGAAAGAAAGAGAGTCCGTGGACAAAATTCGAAGGAACCTTCTCCGTTCCGGAAGGAGCCGGACCGAAAGGGACTATCGTGTTTTCCATTGATCAGAAACAGAAAACGGGTTCCCTTCTGGTCGATGATGTGAGCATTCTCCCTCTCGACGGTCTGCCGAAAACGGAGCCGGAGGTGCGGACAAGTTCGGGGCAAGGGTTTCGCAGCGGACTGAATATGCTTTCAGACAAATGGGAAGGTGTATTGGGAAAGTCCGGGATATCCGCAGACAAATCGGGAAACGGGGAACTCTCGTTTTCTCCCGGCAGCGGGCAATCAGCGGGGGCCGTCCAGAAACTCAGTTCCATCCGCTGGAATTGCGACGGGATGTTCCGTTTTTCGTGTCGGGTCCGGACGGAGGGAAAAATCCTTCCGGCAATTACAATTTCCGCCGTCCCCTGGTTCACAGTCAAGCGGAAGCCGCAAGTATTTGCCGCAAAACCCTCGGGCAATGAGAAAGACGGATGGACGGAATATGTCTGCGAATTTGCCGCTCTGCAGAAAACCGCCGGGATTTCCGTTTCTCTCGGAAGCGGAAATGTGTCCGGTCCCTCGAAAATCGTTTTTCGCGACCTTTGCCTCGAACCGATGGTTGTAAAGAGCGATTCGATTTCCGTATGGGACACCGTTCCCGGCGGCGAACAAGGAATTTTTCCCAAGGGTTCGACGCCGTGGTGCGATTTTTATTTCATGAATTCCTATGAGACGGAAAGGCGTGTCCCGCTGAAAATCGGATTTTCGGATTATTTCGGAAAAAAATGCGGAGAGGTGGAAAAGACGCTCAGTCTTCCTGGAATGTCGATCACGAAGCACCGGATTTGTTTTTCTGAAAAGGACAAGCCCGGCTTTTACGCGATGACGGTCAGATGGGGAGCGGGTGAAAGCAGAAGTTCATGTGTCATTGTCGATTCGCCGCCGGTCCATGCGGATCCGTTTTTCGGAATTACCATGATGGGGCCGACGGAAGAAAATATTCAGGCCATGAAACTCATGGGCGTTGGAAAAAAAGGAATCCTTTTCAACTGGAAAACGATCGAAAAAGCGGACGGTTCCTTTGACTGGGGAGCTGCTGACCGCGATGTCGATGCTTGCCGGAAAGCGGGGATTGAGGTTGTCGGAGGATTCCTTTCTGTCTCAGGCCGCTGTCCGGACCGTTACAAGGAAAATCCCGCTTCCCGCGCGGCCCGGGGATTGCCTCCTTACTCGGATGAATATTATCGGGCGGCCGCGCGGTTCGAGTCCGCGGTTGTTTCGCGGTATAAAGACAGAATCCGCGAATGGACCGTTGCCAATGAAATCAATCTGACGAAGGATCAGAATCCATATGAATACGATCACTACATCCGGCGGCTGAAAAATTCTTCCCGTGCCGTGAAAGAGACCGATCCGAAGGCGGTTTTCACCGGAATCGGCTGTTCCGGCGGCGATGGACGTTCCATGCCCCGTTTTCCCGTTCTGCGCGATCTCTATTTGAACCGGGGACTGCATGATTGTCTGGATGGCGTGGGCCTTGACCAGTATTCCGCTCCACAGACCTACGGTCCCGGATACAAGCCGGTCGATTCGGAATCCGGGATGATGCGAGAAATTATGCTGGAAGCATTGAGCATCGTACGTTCCAAGGGAGTGGAAAAATGCCTCGCTATCGATGAAAAAGGGTTCAATCTTGTTCAGAGCCTTCCGGTCGATATCCCCTATGGAAGAGACCTTGCCGATATTCTCGCGCGGGAATATATTGTCCTCAAGAGCATACCGGAAATCCGTCACTGGCTCTATTTCATGTGGAGGCAATGGCGGCCGGGCGAGAAAATTGACTGGGGGCTGTGGCTCTACAATCATCCGCGTCAGGCCGTTTCCGCATATGCCGCAACCGCATGGATCGTCGGGAATGCCTGTTTTGCCATGAAAATGGATTTGCATGGAAACGTTCCCTGCTATCTTTTCAGGAAAAACGGGAAAACGATCGTTGCGCTTTGGTACAACGGGATGGGAGAGGCAAGTCTTCTGCTGGACCTGCCTGGCAATGGCGCAATGCTGGATGTACAAGGGAATCCGATGCCTCTGGAGAGGGAACTCAAACTTACCGGTTCGCCGGTGTATCTTCTGACCGATGCTTCCGCGGAAGCGGTTGCCAAGGCTCTCGGGAAGGCGGATGTTTCACTGGCGGAAGTGAACGCGGCACTGAATATGGTGAAGGACGGGGAGGTGGAAGTGATCGTGGAAAATCTGACCCGATCCAGACTTCCCCTGAATGTTGCGGTCGGTTCTGTAAAGCAGAGGCTGGAACTTCCGCCGAGAGAGATCCGCACGCTGACATTCCGCGGTTCATTTGGAAATCCGATCCGGGCTGAGATTGTCACCGGAAAAGGGCGATGCTACCTTTTCTCGGAAAAGTTCACCGTCTACCGGATTCCGGAAGTCGCCGGAGCCGGAGATGTCCGCAAATTAAAACCTTTTGCGTGTCTCGACAATGCGGCGGAGCATATGAGCAATGTTGACTATGTAAGCGCCGGGCTGTGGACGGGTCCCGAAGACTGTTCGGCGGAATTACGGGCCGGATATGACCGCGAAAACTTCTATCTGCATGTCCTTGTCAAAGATGAATTCCACTGGAACGGCTACCGGAATGCCATGATATGGGCCGGGGATTCCATTCAGTGCGCTTTTGACTTTCTGCGCGACGGCAAGTTACAGAAACTGAAGGGGAAACCCGGTTTCATCGAGGATGATGTCTTTTTTACAGCCGCCCTTGCAAACGGAGAAGCGCAGATTTTCAGCCATGATCCCGTGAAAAAAAATCTGCCGCGTCCGAGCATCATCCGCAATGAGTCACAGAAAACCACGGAATATTTTGTGACCGTCCCCTGGCGTGTCATGCCTTCTTTCAAACCGGAGAAGGGGCGCATTTTCGGATTCAATGTGATCGTTCTCGACAGCGATCAGGAAAACCAGATGGCTCCTTACTGGATGCAGCTGACTCCCGGAATCGCCGGCGGCCAGCGTCCGGAAGAGTTTTCCTGCTTCCTCCTGGAATAATAAATAACCCAAAAAGGGAAATCGAAAAAATGGAAAACGGCAAAAATCTGTTTTCAGAACAGACCCCAGAGTTTCTGCCGGAGCTGGACAATCCTGCCTTGTATGACTATAACACCAATCCGCTGGAAGCCATGAAAGGCATGACTTTTCTCGGGCGCCTCCCTTGGAAGAAGAGCATCGATATTCCGGAATCTCCGCTTGGAATCGGCTTCGAGACGCTGGATCGGAACACTTTTGATCCCCGCGCGGTGATTCCTTTCCTCGTCTTTTCCGGAGTCAAGCACGCCCGCTGCCAGACCGGATGGATGCGATGCGAAAAGATTCCCGGACAGTATGATTTCGCGTGGCTTGACGAGGTGGTGGATGGACTCCTTGCAATCGGGATACAGCCCTGGTTCAGTCTGGGGTTCGGCAACCCATTGTACACCCCCTGCGAAAAGTATGAAAAGATGTGGGCGGAAGCCGCCGGAAAAATGGTGCCGGGGTTTGCTCGCGGTTATGTCGGAGAAATTCCTCTTTATCATGGCGAAAAAGCAATGTCCGCCTGGAAACGGTATGTCGAAGCTCTGGTCGCCCATTTCAAAGGACGGGTTTTCGAGTATGAAGTCTGGAACGAACCCGAATACGCCATGATGCATAAAGGCGAAGACATGCTTCCGAAACTGGGCGTGAAACAGTGCGCCCGCGACTATGTGGAATTTGTGCGGTTCTGCGCCGAAACGGTGCGGGGAATCCTCCCGGATGCAAAAATCATTGCGATTCTGGCAAGACTTTCTTCCCCATTTGTGGTTGAAGTCGGCAGAAATAGACTCGGACAAATCGCCGATATAATCAGTTATCACTCTTACGAAAACGCGCCGGAAAAACAGGCGCTGGAACAATTTGAACATCTTCGGGCCAATCTGGAGATACCCGGAAAAAAATTGCCGTTCTGGCAGGGGGAAAGCGGACGGGCCAGCGGAAAAAATGCTCTTTTTTCGATGCCGACGCAATACAACCAGGCAAAATATCTTGTCCGTAGATATCTTACGGATTTCTTGTGCGGCGCGGAACAGAGTTCGTTTTTTACGGTGACGGATTTCAAATGTTATTATCCGGACGGCCGCGATCAGTTCTACGGAGTTATTGATGCGCGGGAAAACAAGCCTAAGCTTGCCTTTCATGCGATGCAGTCCATGGGGTGGCTCTTCTCGACGGATTGGAACGTGCGCCAGACCTGATCGCCTTGTTCGATCAGCCCGTCCAGCCTTTCTTTTCCAGTGTCCTGCCATACCGAGTGACAAGCGGTGCGTTCCGGCGGAAGGGAATCCCGGTTTTTGCATTGTGGATTCCTGAAAATGTGGACATTTCCGCCAGAAGCGTACCCGGGGAAATCCGGATTACCGTCGGAGAAGGGGAATTTCTGAAGGACCCTGTCGTGATCGATCCTGTCCGCCGAATGGTTTATCGTTATTCGGGGTGGAGGCCCGAGACCCTTTTTGCGTCCCAGATTTTTGAGAATTTTGTGCTTCAGGACTATCCTCTTCTGATTACGGATATTTCGGTTTTTGACCAATAAATTCTCCGAATTTGAAAATATGCTGTTCTTGCCTCAGGCATACCTGTGATTTTTCGATAATGATTCATTCTGCCCATAATGCATCCGGCTGGAAAATGATCCGGATTTCCACGCCCGGAAAACCGTTTTTTCAACACTCATCGTCCTGATTCCAGTTTTTGCTTCACTTGCATTTCTCTGGAAATGTTATATATATTATACTGTGTCTTATTATGGAAAGAACGATGAATCATGAATGAACGTTTAAAAACGTTTTCCGAACTTCTGGAATTATTCAGTGCTTACTCCGGCATGAATTTTTCATGGAGTTTTACGGATGACTCCGATCTTGTGTATTTGAGGCAGAATCAATGTTACCGGACGGACCCTTTCTGCCGTATCGTCAAAAACACTTCCCCTTCGTTTTTGAAAGCCTGCCGCGACTGCCATCTCCGGGAGTTCATGAAGGAAGCCCGTCTTGTCCGTGAACCGTTTCTGGTTCATTGTCATGCGGGTGTTGAACTCCTGGCGGTTCCGCTGTTCGCAAAGGAAGAACTTCAGGGGCTCCTTTTGGGCGGATGCTATTATTCAAGGGAAAGAAAGGGATATCCAGCGCAGGAAGCGGAGCGTGCAAAACTTCCGTTCGCCAATGAAAAACAACTTCTGGCGCTGGGACGTTATCTGGAAAGAGCCATGCAGGAACATTTCGGAGAGATTTGTCCTGAAGAACATCCGCTGGTTCTGCTGCACGATTCGACCACAAATGATTCCCGAATTTTCCAGGCGATTTTGTATATCAAACGGAATCAAACGGACAAAATCACGGTGGCGGAAACGGCCAGGATGGCTGGTCTGAGCCCGTCTCGTTTTCTTTTTCTCTTCAAAAGGGAAACCGGGTTTTCTTTCAGTGATTTCGTTCAGAGGCTGAAGGTTTCCAAGGCGCTCCGTCTTGTGGAAGGAAGCGATCTGGCCTTCGGAGAAATCGCGGAATGCTGCGGGTTCATCGATCAGAGCCGGATGAGCGTGCTGTTCAACCGTTACTTCGGGAAGTCCCCGGGCGAAATGCGGAAAATATTAGACACCCGTTTTAGCTTGAAAAAACAAAAATAACCCCTCTGTGACAAATCTCCGGGATAACTCCTGTTCCATGAATTCCTCTTTCCGGGCCGTTTCACCTGGCATTTTGTTTTCCATCGGCCAATTTTCTCAAGATTGGGGGACAGTCTTTTTGTGTTGTATCGTGGAAATTCATTCCGCGGCGGAGAGTGCCATTGTATGGCTTCCCTCCGGGTAATCCTTCCCTTCAATGACGGCGGTCAGACCGTGCGGAACGGTGACGGAAAGGACCGTCCGGTCATTTTCTTTCCTGCAATGGATTCCGATGTTGCCGCAGGGGGTCGGGACGCGTCCTTCGGCAAAGGCGAGATCGAAAAGATGAGGCGTGACGCTGAAACGGCGGAATCCGGCTTCCATGGGACGGACACCCAGTATGATCCGTTGGAAGAATGTGATCGGCGCGGTGGAAAATCCGTGACAAAGGCTTCCCGCTCCCCCGAAGGCATGACGCCCGAAGTCATGAACTCCCGATTCATACATCGTCGTGCTGCCTGTTTCAATACATCTTTTCCAATAGTTCCGGATTCGCTCCAGCCCATTGCTCATGATTTTTGAATCCAGATCCTCCATCGCCCTGAAGATGAAGAAATGAAGGTAATATTCCGGACACAGGAGCGTGTCGTCCGTCAAGGCTTTCCGGAATTTCTC
>CAYWZD010000220.1:0-6728 GCA_964462755.1 uncultured Victivallales bacterium
CGGAAGAGCACAGAAAAGGAGAGCAATCGCCAGAAGGGCAGTCTTTCCGGACATATTTTCCTCCTTCCGTCGTCACCAGCGGATCAGCATGGCTCCCCAGGTAAGGCCCCCGCCGAAAGCGGTGATGAGGATATAATCGCCTTTTTTGAGTTTGCCGCCGCGGCAGAGCTCGTCCAGACAAATTCCGATGGAAGCGGCGGACGTATTGCCGTATTTTTCGATATTGACATAGACCCGCTCCACCGGGATGTCGATGCGCTGTGCGGCCGCGGAGATGATCCGCATGTTCGCCTGATGGGGAATCACCCAGGCGATCTCTTCCGGAGAAACGCCCGAAGCCCTCAAAACTTCTTTGCAGGAATCGACCAGTCCGGCAACCGCCAGTTTGAAAAGTTCTTTCCCGGACATCTGGATGCAGTGGAGATGCTGGTCGACCGTCTCGTGAGAGGCCGGTTTTGCGGAACCGCCCGCGGGCATGGAAAGGAGATCGGAATAGATTCCGGCCGCGCCGATTTTGGATTCCACCACAAAGTCGGGCTCGCTGCTTTCGAAGTCGTTTTTAAGGACAACCGCGCTCGCGCCGTCGCCGAAGAGCACGCAGGTGGCGCGGTCCTCCCAGTTGACGATGGAGGAAAGCTTGTCCGCGCCGAGGACCAGGGCGTAACGGTATTTCCGGGGAAACGCCTTGAGAAGGGAATAGGCGACTTCGAGAGAATAGATCAGTCCGGTGCAGGCGGCGACGAGGTCGTAGCAGGCGGCGTTGACCGCGCCGATTTTCCGCTGGAGCACGCACGCGGTACTGGGAAAAATAGTGTCGGGAGTAGCGGTTGCGATGGAAATCAGATCGAGCTGTTCGGGCTGGATTCCGGCCATCTCGATGGCGCGGAGAGCGGCCTGCTTCGCCAGTTCGGACGTCGGAGTATCCTTGTCGGCGATATGGCGTTCCTTGATCCCGGTCCGGGTGGTGATCCATTCATCCGTGGTATCGACCATTTTCTCAAGGTCGCTGTTCGTCAAAATCCGATCCGGCGTATAGGATCCTGTTCCGATGATTCTGATTGACATTGCTAGCTCCGAATCTTGTATTTTGTATGCGTCCCGGTTAAGGAACTACATTGAGTGAAACCGTGCGGCAAACGCGGATTTCTCAATCCCGCATTCGTAAATGCGGCTGCTGACCAGTTCCGGAAGGTTCTGATGTGCGAACTGATTGGCAACCCGGATGGCGTTCTTGATGGCTTTCGGACTGGAAACGCCGTGTCCGATGATGCAAACTCCGTTCAAACCGATGAGCGGAGCGCCGCCGTATTCTTCGAAGTCCCCATGTTTTTTGAGTTCACTGAAAGCTTCCTTCGCCAGAATGGCGCCGGCCTTGCGGACGGCGTTACGGGTGAAGGCGTCCTTGAGCCAGGCAAAGGTGGCCTGCGCCAGACTTTCGCTGGTTTTCAGAAGGGCGTTTCCCACGAAACCGTCGCAGATCACAACGTCGCACTCGCCGGTAAAGGTATCATGCCCTTCCACGTTTCCGATGAAATTGATCGGCATCCGGGAGAGAATCTTAAAGGTTTCCTTGGTCAGCTCGTTTCCCTTGATGTCTTCCCCGCCCACGGACAGCAGTCCGATGGAGGGATTGGGATTTCCGAAAAGCTTTTTCGAATAGAGTTCGGCCATGACGGCGAACTGGGCCAGATTCATCGGATTGCAGTCCGTGTTGGCTCCGACATCCGCCATGACCCATTTGCCGTTGACGCGTGGCATGACGGTGGCCAGACAGGGACGATCCACCCCTTTGGACATGCGCATCTTGACGGTGGAAGCCGCCACAGCCGCACCGGTGTGACCCGCGGAGACGACTCCGTCGGCACGCTGTTCCGCCACCAATCCGGCGCAGGCTGTTATGGAGGAGTTTTTCTTGGCGCGAATGGCGGCGGTAGATGATTCAGCCATCTCCACAACCGTTTCGGCATGAACGAATTCCAGTCTGGAGGACGGTTTCAGATTGTACTTCTCGATGTAGTAGGAAAGCTTTTCCAGATGGCCCACCAGCAGGATATCCACTTCCGGAATCTCCACCAGAGCTTCCGCAACTGCCTGCATCACTACACCGGGAGCATAATCGCCCCCCATGGCATCCACCGCTATTCTCATCGGGGCATGGGCTCCGTATTAAGACTCTATCGTCTTGATCTGCTTGCCCTTATAGGTCCCGCAATGTTTGCAGACCGTATGCGGAGCGGCGGGTTCTCCGCAGTTAGTGCAGAAGTCGGCCTGAACGCCTTCGTAGCGGTTATGCGCCTGGCGCTGACGTCTCTTCATTTTCGATACTTTTCTTTTCGGCATTGCCATGATGACTATCTCCTTCAATAGAGTTGATTTTCCTGAAGTCACTGTAAAAAACAAAATATATCCCGTATTTCCTTTTTTTCAAATGTTGACTGCGAAAAACCCCGAAGAAACCGCCGATTTTCCTCGAAGGCAGGAAAAATGCATTTTATTGGAGACAGTTCAAAAATATCACAGAGAAACAGCTCCAACAGCCTCTTTCCGAAACAGGGCGACAAACTCCCGGTTGCCTTTCGGGCCCTTCAGAGGGGAGTCGGAGGCGTCGATCAGCCGCCAGCCCAGAGCGGAGGCCGCGGCGCAGACCTTTTCCAGCGCGGCACGGCGGACATTGTCGTCGGTCACGACGCCGCCGTGGGGAACGTCTTCCCGGGGCGCCTCGAACTGCGGTTTGACCAGAATGAAGGCCAGAGCCCCTTCCTTCATGACCGAATCGGCGGCAGGGAGGATTTTCGTGGCGGAAATGAAGGAAACGTCCATGCTCAGGAGATCGACCTTTTCCGGAACGAGTTCCGGGGAAAGGGTCCGGGCGTTCACGCCCTCCAGGCAGACCACCCGCGGATCGGACCGCAATTTCCAGTGCAGAAGGCCGCGCCCGACATCCACCGCGTACACTTTCCCGGCGCCGCGCGAAAGCATCAGATCGGTAAAACCTCCGGTCGAAGCGCCGACATCGGCGGCGATCCGCCCGTGAAGGTCGGGGGCGAACTTGTCCAGGGAGTCGCGAAGCTTGTAGGCGCCGCGGCTGACGAACTCGCCGCCGGAATCGACAAGAAGGATGGTGTCGGCCTCGAAAAGCCGGGACGGCTTGTCGACCAGTGTATCTTTTCCGCTGCGGACCTTTCCGGCCATGATCAGGAGGGCGCCTTCCTCCCGACTCCCGCAGTGCCCGTGCTCGTACAACAGTTCATCCGCCCGTTTTTTCTTCATGAATCTCCGGTAATTGCAGTTAATTTTTCCAATTCCCGATTGAAAAATCCGGGAAATGCAATAAAGTTAAGTGTCAGTCTTGTTAAAATCAAACGGAGCGATACTCTTTTTATGAAAATTCCGGTTCTTCTGCTGCTCATCCTGATTTTGTTTACTGCTGTAATGACCATAGGATTCATCGTTCAGCGGGCGCGTCTGGCGCTTCTCCGGAAACGGCTGAAGACTTCCATGCACAACAGCGTGGAAATCAGCACGTTCCTTTCCCTGTTCTCCAAAAACATGAAAACCCGCGCGGACATCGACAACTGGATGAACGTCACGGCCCGGTATGTCGCGGAACTGGTGGACGCCCAGAGCGTATGCGTTTTCGCCTTGGACGGCGACCTCCTGAAGCCGGTCGGCGTGTCCGGTCCCTTCCCCCTGTTTCACAAAACGACCTCCAACTATGTCATGACCAAACCGAAATATCTGATGGAACAGCTTCGGCGGGAACGGATTCCATTCGGTGAGGGCATCGTCGGCAGGGTGGCGCAGAACCGGAAGGAAGTCATGCTCAACGGCGAGGACCTTGCCGGAACGCGCCTGTATATCACCGATCCGCTCGTGCCGATCGAATGCGTCATGGCCATCCCGATCATCAGCGAAGGAGTCGTCACGGGAGTCATCTGCGCGGTGAACAGCGTTCAGGAAAACCATTCCTTCTTCACTGCGGAACAGTTCGGCCGTTTCAAGTTCATCGCCGGACAGGTGGAACTGGCGCAGCGGATTCTGGAAGCCTACTCGAAACTCAGCGAACAGCAGCGGCTGAACCAGGAATTGGAATTCGCCCGGAACCTTCAGCGCTCCCTGCTGCCGGAAACCTTCCCGGTCTGGGGGTTTTTCTCCGTACAGGCATTTACACGCGCCTCCAAGGAGGTCAGCGGCGACTTCTATGACTTCGTCCAGATCGACGACGACCGCCTGCTGGTCGTCATCGGCGACGCCTGCGGCAAAGGCATTCCCGCGTGCATGGTCACCGCCATGACCCGCAGTTTCATCCGCGCCAACATCGACCGCTTCACTTCCCTGATGGATCTCCTGCTCGAACTGAACGACAACCTCTACCGCGACGCCGGCGCCGGCCGTTACATCACGCTCGGATGCTGTCTTCTGAACCGGCGCGATTCCACGCTCGAATACGCCCGCGGCGGCCATACCGAGCTTCTGATTTACATCCGCGAACACATCCGCTCCATCTTCCCGGACGGCGCCGGCATCGGGCTTCTCCCCAGCGAGGACGTCGAGTTCGACACCCTCTGCATCGAATTCTCCCCCAATATGTCCGTTCTGATGTTCACGGACGGCATCAATGAAGCCACCTCTCCGAAAACCGGCGAATATTTCGGCGTCTCGCGCCTGACGGACCTCTACCGAGAATCCTGCCTCAACAAGGACGAGCCCGCCTCCTTCATCCAGAAGACCATCCTTACGGTCGATGAATTCGCGCAGACTCCGAACGGAGACGGCCAGGAAGACGATCAAACCATGGTGATGATCCGCCACATTTAACAGAAAGGCTTCCGTCAATGCTCAGACTGATTCAGCTATTTTTCCTGTTCCCGCTTCTGGCGGCCGCTCTTTGTTCCTGCGCTTCCAAAGAGGCAGAAGAGGAAAATCAGTATACCGGCAAGTTCATGCAGGAGGACCCCGCCAGAACAACCGATGGGAAAAAGTCCGCCGCCACTCTTGCTGACGTCTATCAGAAAGCAAAGGACCAGCGCGAGGACAAACGCCTGAAATTTCAGGATGTCTCACGCCCGATGGATCAGGATTCCTATAAAGTCTTTCCATGGAGGAATGATTCCACTCCGCGCAGTGAACGTCTTCATGACGCCAGCCGCGAGGGCTCCAACTCGATCTTTTAACCTTCATCCCATGCAAAAGAAAGGAATCCGGACATGAAATATATCGTCACAGGAGCCGCCGGCCTGATTGGAAGCGCCCTGATCTGGAAACTCAATCAGATGGGCGTGGAAGACATTCTTGCCGTCGATCACCTCGGCACCTCCGAAAAATGGAAGAACCTCCGCGCCCTCTCCTATGCGGATTATATGGAAAAAGACGTCTTTCTGGAACGCCTCAACGCCGGAGCCCTCCCCCGCGACGTGGAAGTCATCCTCCACATGGGCGCCTGTTCCTCCACCACGGAAAAGGACGCCACCTATCTGATCGCCAACAACTTCGACTACACACGGAAACTCGCCCTCTATTCCGTCACGCACGGCGTGCAGTTTCTCTACGCCTCCAGCGCGGCCACTTACGGCGGCGGGGAACACGGCTACGCGGATGACGAAGAAAAACTGTCCGCGCTCCGCCCCCTGAACATGTATGGTTATTCCAAGCAGATGTTCGATCTCTGGGCCAAACGGCAAGGGTTCCTTTCCAAAGTCACCGGCGTGAAATTCACCAATGTTTTCGGTCCGAACGAGCTCCACAAAGGCGAAATGCGCAGCGTGGTCTGCCGGGCCTATGAACAGATCCGCGACACCGGAAAGGTCCGTCTTTTCAAATCCTACATCCCGGAATATGCCGACGGCGAACAGAAGCGTGACTTCATTTACGTCAAGGACGCCGTTTCCATGGTCCTTTTCCTCATCAAGCAGAAATGCCGGGGAATCTACAACATCGGGAGCGGACGCGCCGAAACCTGGAACTCGCTGGCCTCGGCAGTCTTCAAAGCCATGGACAAACCGGTCAATATCGAATACATCGACATGCCGGAACATCTGCGCGGAAAATATCAGTATTACACCTGCGCGGACATCACAAAATTGCGCGAAGCCGGTTATTCCGCCGTCGTCACTCCGCTGGAGGACACCGTCGAGGACTACATCCGCAACTACATCTCCCGCGGATACTTCCTCGGCGACTGATCCGGGATGGACCGTTCGCCTCCGGAAAAGACATTTTCCGTAATTGCGCCGGCCTGTTTTATCATATTGCAGAGGGACTGAGTTCAATAACAGCGGAAAGACGCTCCCTGCGGATTTTCAGATATCACTGAAACGGGGACCGAGAATCCGGCCTCCGTCGATCGTATAATCCACTCCGGTGATGAATCCGGAATCATCCGAGGCGAGGAATACGATCAGTTCGGCAATCTCCGCCCGGCCTCCGGTGCGACCGATCCAGGTGCCGTCGGTCGGCCGGGTCACTCCGTCCTCCGCCGAGACCATTCCCGGTGAAACGCAGTTGACCGTGATATTCTCCTTCGCCACTTCCATGGCAATGGACTTTGTAAACAGGATCACCCCTCCCTTTGCGGCGGCATAGTCGCTGAGGCCGGGCAGTCCGACCTCGCCCGCGATGGAGCCGAGATTGACGATCCGTCCGTATTTCCGTTCGAGCATCGGTTTCAGAAAGGCCTGCGTCACGCGGAAAGTTCCGCCCAGATTCACGTCGAGAATCCATTGCCAGTC
>CAYWZD010000221.1:0-6721 GCA_964462755.1 uncultured Victivallales bacterium
AGGAAGACTATGAACTCCTTCCGCAGGGAACGGAGATCGTCATCGAGAACCTCCGTTCCAAACTGGAAAAGAAGGAGTTCCCGATCATGGCGAAGGCGAACGGAAAGGAAATTGCGCTCAACAGCAACCTTTCCGACGAGGACATCCGGATCCTTCTGGCGGGAGGGCGCCTGAATCTGAAGTAAGTTTTTTCAATACGGAAGCCGTATCCGGTAAAATGTATTGGATGCGGCTTTTTTTTGCAGGGATTCTTCAGCAATGCCTGTGACCGTGCCTGTGGTGAATGTCCGGCGCATGCGGATGCGAGTGGATCATGGATTCATGCGTGTGAATGTGGGAATGAGGTTCGGCCATGCTTTCATCATGAGGATGATTATGGTGGAGATCATCGTGAATATGCTGGTGTTCGTGCGTGAATTTCTCATGGTAATGCTTATGGAAGTGATTTTCAGAAATAGCCAGATAGGTTCCATACAACATGAGGATCGCAGCGAAAACAAAGGACAGATTCGGCATTTCGTGGAGAATCAGCATTGAAAGCAGAACTCCGATGAACGGAGCTGCGGAATAATACGCGCTTGTTCGGGCCGCCCCAAGATCGCGCTGTGCCTTTACGTAGAAAAATATGCTCAGGCCGTAAGCCGCGAATCCCAGCAGCAGGGCCAGAAGTGTCGCACGGGCATGAAATGAGGGGATTTCCTGTGTGAAAATGGAAATCGCGAGAGCCGTCAAACCCGATCCGAACCCTTTGACAATGACAATTTGTGCCGGGGATTTCGCGGACATGTTTCTTGTACAGTTGTTTTCGAGTCCCCAGCAAGAACAGGCGGCGAGGATAAACAATGATCCGACGGAAAAATGGAATGAAGAAAGGCTGGAAATGTCAGTGCTGAGGATGATGCCGGCAAACGTAATCACCCCCATGGCAAGCCACATCCTGCGCCCGATTGCTTCCTTGAAAAAGATCAAAGCGATCAGCGAGGTCGCAACCATCTCAAAGTTCATGAGAAGAGAAGCATTTGACGCCGCGGTCCGTTTCAAGCCCCACAGCAGCAGGAACGGGGCAAGCACATCCAGAAGGATCATCAGAAAGATCCAGACAAGATCATCTTTTCCGAGGGACGCTTCCGCTTTCCGTTCGCGTGAACAGAGCCGGATCAGCAGCATCCCCGCTCCTGCGCCGGTATACAGGCAGGCGACCATGAACATCGGAGGCAGTTCGGCAAGCAGCAGTTTGGAAAATGGAGCATTCAATCCGAACATCAACGCCGCAAGCAATGCCGCCAGTATTGGTAAAAATCTGTGATTCGACAGCACCATTTTTTGATTTATCCTGTATGTTTTTCAGGGGGTTCCGGAGAGTGAATCCGGTTTTATATGGGAAGGCACCAATCATGGACTTTTTCGTGTCCGGAGCAGCAGAACTGCCGTATGGTAAAACATATAGCACAGGAAAAAGCCGATGATCATTTTCTGCATGAATGGCGCGGCGGGGCGGACCGGCAGCATCTTAGCATGGAACGTCAGATAATAGAGGCATCCCCAGAGAGTCACCACGAAAAGGCCGAAAATGCACCATAGGATGTTTTCCTGCCGGAGTCCGAACGGGGAGTCGTCCTGAAAAAGAGTCAGTAGGATGGCTGCGCCGATCGCCTGGGAAATATAGGTGCTCCAGTTATGCAAATCCGGATGGACATCGTAGGGAATGAGGCCGATTCCGAGGAGGGCGATGCCGCCGATCATTCCGAGGGTTTCCATGACTCGGCGGGGGAGGGGGCGTTTGAATTCCCGACTTCTCACCAGGAAGTAGAGGATCGTTCCGCTGCCGGCGAGGAACAGCGCGGAATTGAACAGCAGGGAGGATACCGGGTTGGAGGTTCCGTTCGGAAGCCGGGTCAGCCCCAGCGCGCTCAGGAATTGCTTTGGCCAGGAATAGGGTTCCGGATAGAAATACATGGACAGTCCGATCAGGAAAAGAACTGAAATATTCGTGAACAACATGAAAAATCCCAGCTTTTTATAATTTCCCATGGAAGTCTCCTAAGTATATTTCTCTCAATATAATATGGTTTTCCCTGCAATGCAATTCGCATGAGTGTCTTTTCGGGAAAAGGACATGTTTCCTGAAAAGACGGACGGGATTTCCCGAATAAAGAACGGAATCGGCCGCTTCCGTGAGTCGCACCGGAGGGAGAAGGATGTTCCGCGTCATATCTATAATTGTCAAATTATACTACAATTTGATTTTTTCCCCTTGAAAAACGATTTTGTCCATGTTATTGTATGCCCGGGTTCAAGAAAAATCGGAAGATAATTCAGGAGAATCAGGGATGAAAATGGAGAAATTGTTCGAGGGGTGGATCGATACGGAAGACAAGCCCGCCTACAGCGGATGGCCGACCATCATCAATGCCGGAAACGACAAGCTGATGGCGGTCTGCTCCGGCAGCCGGGAACAGCATGTATGCCCCTTCGGGCGCGTCGTTCTTTACACCTCCATGGACGGAGCGAAGACCTGGAGCAAACCCGAACTTCTCTCTTCCGGCCCGCTGGACGACCGGGACGCCGGACTCGTGGTCGCCGCGGACGGCTCCATCCTGATGAATTATTTCACCAGCATCGTTTTTTCGGATATTTATGAAGAGAAGCAGATTCCCCCGCATTGGCTGAAAATCGAGAAATCCATTACGCTGGACACCCTTTTTCATGAGCACGGCTTCTGGATGAGGCGTTCCACCGACAGCGGAAAGACCTGGTCGCCCAAATATCCGGTGCCCGTCAACAATGTGCACGGACCGACGCTTCTGGCGGACGGTTCCCTTCTGTGGGCCGGCAAGGAACTGGCCTGGTCGCATACTCAATCTTCCCGCATGGGAGACCGCGTGATCGTCGTGCGCTCCACGGACAACGGTCTCACCTGGCAGATCGTTTCCGCGATTCCGCAAGTTCCCGGACAGCAGCAGAGGGAGTGGCATGAAGTCTATGCCGTCCAAGCGAAAAACGGAACGGTCATCGTCCAGATCCGCAATCATGCCCTTTCCGGAAACTGCAAAGACGTCACCACATGGCAGACGGAGTCCTACGACAACGGACATACATGGTCGATGCCGCACGAAATCTGTTACGGGTTCCCCACCCATCTGCTCAATCTTCCGTCGGGATCCATTCTCATGGTCTACGGCTATCGCCGGGCGCCGTATGGAAACCGTTTCCGCATCAGCAGGGACAATGGAGCCTCCTGGTCGGAAGAACACATTCTCAGCGATGACGGGGAGAACCACGACCTTGGATATCCTTCCACCGCACTGCTTTCGGACGGCTCGTTCGTGACTTTGTGGTATGAGTCGAAAAACGGCCGTGCGAGGCTCCGCTATTGCCGCTGGCGCCTGACGGAATAAAAAAGAGTTTTTGCGGGGGGAGGAATTTCCGCAGGACGATTCTCAGACCAGTTCGATCATCACGATCTCGGGCGGACAGAAGAGGCGTTTCCAGAAAAAGGTCGTCCCGATTCCCGCGCTGACGAACATTTTTGCGCGCCCGGTTTCATGGGCATAAAGGCCGTATTCGAACCGTTTCCAATGTTCGGAGGAGGTCAGAATGGCGCCGAAGCCCGGAATCCGGAGCTGTCCGCCGTGCGTGTGTCCGCAGAGAATCAAGTCCACGTTCGAGATGTCTTCATCGCTCATGGCGAGCGGAACGGTGTCCGGGTTGTGGGCGAGGACACATTCGAAAAGGGGATTTTTCTGAGACGGCACATATTCCGGATTTCCATGACGGTAGTCGTCCATCCCGTAAAAACGAAGCCGGTCTCCCATGTATTCCCGGTTGACGAGCAGTTTCAGGGAGGCCGACTCCAGTCCGCTTTCCCATGCGCGGGAAGGAACCCAGGGACGCATCTTGTCCCAGTTGCCGTATACCGCGAGCTTTCCTTTTTTCGGCTTCAGCGCCCGGAAGAGCCGCACTGCGTCCGAATAGTAGGACATGAAGGCCAGCATATCGCCTCCGAACAGCAGGTAATCCGGCTGGAATTCCTCGCACGCTTTCACCAGACGGTCCTGAATTTTATCCAGGCCGTTCCAGGCGGAGAAACGGGGAGAAAAAGAGAAACTGGTCTGCGGACGGATGTGAAGGTCGGAAAAGAAAAGCAACCGCGTGCCGGAAAGCGCGGACGCCTCCGGCCGGAGCGGATGTCTGTAACGGACATGGCGGAACCAACCGGGTCCGACATGTTCGGTTGAAAAAGCGCCCCGGCCTGCTTTTTTCCAGCCACGGGGCTCGCTTTTCAGGGGAAAACCGTTCACTCTTCCTGCGACAATTCTTTGGCGAGCGCGGGAGCAAGCGGGGCAATGTTTCTGACCGTGACTTTGGTGCCGTCGGGAAGAGTCACGGAATCACCCTGCTGTGCGCCGAGGATCGATTCGCCGAATTTGGTTTTATAAGAGACCATATTGCGGTCGGGATTTCCGTCCCATGCGCCGACGACCGAGTATACTTTCTTTGTCCCGTCCGCGCTTTCGAGCGTGACTTCCGTGCCCATGGAGACCTTGGACGCATCCGCCTTGAATTCGAGGAAGTCCACCGGCTGAACGGTTGCGACCAGCGTTTCCAGCTCGGAGCGGCGTCTCTGGAGGAAACGTCTGCGTTCCTTGGCGGCGTCGTATTCGGCGTTTTCGCGGAAATCGCCGAAGCCGCGGGCATGTTCGATCGCCTTGTTGTTTTCAGGCACCTGGACCTTGACGATGTTGTCGAGTTCCGCGATCAGCGCCTTGTAGGACTTCATGGAAGTCATCGGTGCGGCCTGCGGCTTGCGCACGCCCGCTCCGTTGTCCTGGGCCGCCAGGATTTTCTTGCCTTCGCCGCTCTCGATATGGGCGGTGAGCTCGTCCGAATGGCGGGCCAGTTTCACGAGGAGGCTCTGGCATTCGCCGGGCACCATGTTGCGCATCCGCTGGATCGAACTGACGATGGTGGGAATGTTGGAGCCGGCGTTTGCAAGGACGAATTTCTGGAAGTCGGCCTTGTCGAAAAGGTTTTTCTTGAGTTCACGCTGAGCGGCGGTCCATTCCTTGGGCAGGCCTTCTTCGGAAAGCGCGCGGGAAATGTTCGCCATGGTGATGAAATCCTGGATCTCGGTCGGATACTTGGCCCGGTTTTTCCAGATGGCGAGGATGATGTCCGAACGGAGTTCCTCCGCGGAAAACAGCGCGTCGGAAATGTCATCGACCGTCAGGGTTTCGAGAATGATCGTGAGACAGCGGAGCGGCAGGATCATCGCCAGTTTGGCGATTTCAAGCCGGGAATAAAGCAGGGAGGCCACTTTCAGGAAACCCGGGAAAAGACGGACCGGCAGGCGGCCCCAGACTTCCAGGTTCTTCAGGGGAATGGATTCCGTGACTTCGCCCGG
Source organism: uncultured Victivallales bacterium (assembly GCA_964462755.1). Classification (GTDB taxonomy): domain Bacteria; phylum Verrucomicrobiota; class Lentisphaeria; order Victivallales; family UBA1829; genus SIG94. The sequence continues at coordinate 5,405 of CAYWZD010000221.1, forward strand.
CAGGAAGGGAACCTTGCCGCGGATGCCGGAGAACAGAATGCGGAGCGTGGCGTCGTCCGCGGCATCGGCAAGCTGGGCGATGCACTCGGCCAGCATTTCCTGATCCTTCGGAGTCATGCCGGGGCGGACGTTCGTGAAGAGTTTCGCCAGTTTCTGGGCGGCTTCGGCATTCACCTTGATTTCTTCCGGGGGAAGCGTGGAAAGCAGGGTATGAAGTTCCAGGACGCTCCGGGCGTCGCGGAAGGTCCTTTGTTTGGGGGTGGTCGTCACCGCGGGCACTTCCTTTTCCCACCATGCGCTGAAGTCGTCCATGGAAAGAAGAACGGGAACGAACATCCGCTGGATGATTTCGCGGCATTTGGTTTCGGAGAGGTCGCCGAGCGAGTAGTGGTTGAGCTTTTCACGATAGAAACCGGAGTCGCGGAGAGAACTTTTGCCGGTCGAGATGATGTTGGTCATTTCCATGCTGGGTTCGAAGAAATAGCAGCCGCCCAGCGCGCTGGAGATCGGAATGGAAATCTGGCCGCCCGTGGAGAACGTGCTGATCGCAATGGAGGCGACTACTTTGTCCACGTTGATGATCCGGCCCCAGGTCTTGGACTCGAACTGGAACACATACGCGCTGGTTTTCAGCTTCTGGAGCTTATGGATGCGGTGCGCCACATCATGGACGCAGACCGCCTGGTCGCGCGCTCCCACCGCTTTCGCAACGGCCGGACTCGAGATGTATGGGGGTAAAAATTTACGGATCGCACTGTGAAGGGCGATCCGGAATGAGGAGGAATCCAGGACGGAATTCTCGGCAAGGAAAAGACAGACGGACGCTTTCTCCTCGCTTTTGAATACGGATTCGTCCCATGTGTCGAAGAGAAAATCGAAACTGGAACCGGAGTCCTTGAGGGTTTTCAGATCGGCGGTTTTGATTTCGGCGAGAAGTTTTATCACGGCTGCTTCATTGTTTTCCTGGGCTGCCGCCATAATCAGGTCTTCGAGTTCCTGCTGTCCGGTAATCATCGGATTACGCTCCTTGTCTTGAGGGATTCTATTTCCTTGTAACCTGTAAATATATATCTTTTTTATTCGATTTTCAATATTTGGAATCAAAAAAAACGTTATTTTATCGCGGCTGGGAAGGGCGGGCAACCGGCCGGCTGCCGGAAAAGAGACGTTCGGATACATGACAGTCCGTAATTTTTTTTCGAATTTGTATGCGCCGTCTGCTTGACAAAGATTGATTCACCGTTATATTATGCCCTACAAATGGCGGCTTAGCTCAGTCGGTAGAGCGATGGAATCATAATCCACAGGTCACTGGTT
>CAYWZD010000222.1:0-3188 GCA_964462755.1 uncultured Victivallales bacterium
GCCGGAGTGACGGTTCAGCTCCTTACCAGCGCGGCGGGGGCAATCATGGACGGGAAGCGCATCCGCGGGCTCCTCACGGAAAGCAAATCCGGACGGGAGGCGATCCTGGCAAAGGTCGTAATCGACTCCACCGGCGACGGCGACGCGGCGGCTTATGCCGGAGCCGATTATCTGCTCGGACGCGAGGACGATCATGTCTGCCAGCCGGTGACGCTGATGTTCCGGATCGGCGGCGTGGATTACTCCCGCGCCATTTTCCCCGGCAGTTTCGAGACTTACATGGACATTCCGAAGGGAGAGGTCCAGGCGCTCGGAAAGGCTCATCTGCCGCATCCGGCCGGACACGTCCTGCTGTATAAGAGCCGCCTGCCGGGCGAGGCCTGCGTCAACATGACCAATGTCACCGGAATCGACGGCACCAACGTGCGCGACCTGACCAAAGCCGAGATCGTCTGCCGCGAACAAATGGACCGGATCATCCTTTTCCTGCGGGAGTATGTGCCCGGATATGAACGCTGTTATCTGGTGGCGTCCGCGGGCAATGTCGGCGTCCGCGAAACCCGCCACTTCAAAGGGGTCTACACCCTGACGCCCGACGATATCGTGGAGGCGCGCGTCTTCGACGACTGGATCGCCACGAAGAACTTCTTCAACTTCGACATCCATTCCGTATCGGGCCCCGGTCTCGACAAGAACGGCGCCCAGAAACATTTCCATGCCAAAGGCGTCTACACGATCCCCTACGGGGCCTGTGTCCCGGCAAAGATCGATTCCCTGCTGCTCTCCGGACGCAACATCTCCGGAACCCACAAAGCCCACTCGAATTACCGGGTCATGGGCATCTGCACAAGCATCGGACAGGGCGTCGGCGTCGCGGCGGCGGTCTCCGTGCGCGACGATGTCCTGCCGAGGGAAGTCGATGTGAAGAAAGTCCAGAAAATCCTTCAGGACAGCGGAATCAAAGTCTGATCCCGGATTTTCCCGGACGGCGCAGGAAATGCGTGAACACTTCCGGCGTTTCAGATTTCCGAATTAAACTTCGTCAGACGCATGGTGAAATGGGGGATCATGCGTCCGATGAAAAGCGCCACGTAAAGCGTGCCGCAGCAGGCTTCCAGAATGGTAAGCGCCCTTGCCAGAGGGAGTTTCGGAACGATATCCCCGAAACCGCAGGTGGTCAATGTGGTAAAGCTCATGTAATGCAGATCGTTCCGGGTCAACACGAGCGTATCCTTGGAAACGAACGCGCCGGGCATGTAGATCTGAATCAGGTAATAGATGTTGCCGAAGACAAGCCCCAGCAGCAGATAGGTCAGGATGCATCCGAAAACCGGTTCGTTCGCGCCCTTCGTGACAATGGAATAGTGCATCACGCAGAAGACCAGCATGATCTCGAAAAGAAGCGTGATCAATTCGAAAAGCAGATAAAGATTGGCGTCATAGTCGAACACGCCGGTCGGACGCGAGAAAAGCACAAACAGCTTCGGGAAGAGAAGGATGGCTCCCGCAATCAGGGTAATGTGAAAAAGCCGTTTGTTGCGGCTGACGAAGTAGGGAGCCATCATAATCACCCCGTAATAAAACAGCGTCAGGATCGCGGACGGCGCCCCGTTCGGAGAGAGAACGGAGGAAAGAAGCATGGAAAAGACAATCACGCATGTCAGAAGAAAACAGCGGACCCGTTCCAGCGATCTGAAAAAATTCAGAAACATTTTTTCCTCCTTTTCGGGAAGTGGAGTCCCCGGTTAAATGAAGTCGCAGCCGCCCGGATTATCCCAGCAGAACGGGTCGGCTTCCAGATAATCCCCCGTGACCTGATACGCGGCTCCGCGGCACCCGTAGCAGGAGTCCGCCTTTTCGCATGTCCGGCAGGCGCCCTTCATCGTGCGGCGGTGGTCCTTGAGGTCGCGGATCACCTTGCTCTGCGACAGAATGTCCTTGAGCGGCTTTTCCTCCAGACGCCCGATGACAATATCCACTCCGACACAGGGTTTGACTTCGCCCCGGGCATTGACCACACAGGAATAGGTGTGGCGAAAACATTTGCCTCCAACCAGCGGCGGCTGCGGCGTCCAATGCCGCCCGAAGTCCTTATCCAGCGCGGCAATCTTGTCGAAGAGTTCCCGGACACGCCGTCTCGAAACCAGCAGATGCTTGTTGTCCAGAAGGCGCCCCTGCGGCGTAAGCATCTCGAAATATGGTTGTATGTTATTCTCGCGCATATACTTCCACAGTTCCGGCAAACTGTCGAAATTCTCGGAACAGATGACCGTCGCGCCGCACAGCATGCCCGGCGCCGTATACCCGGCCTTCTGGAGCATTTTGATCGACTTCAGAAGAACGGGCAAGGCTCCTTTTTCCCCGGTCATGGAATCCTGGATTTCCGGATTCAGCGAATTGAATTTGACCACCACACGGCATCCGTGACGGAAAAAGAATTCCGCAAGGGAGGGCGTGATCAGCGCACTGTTCGTAAAAATCTCCGCCCCCATTCCCAAAGAGACAATCATCCGGATTTTTTCCTCCAGACGGTTGTATAAAAGGGGCTCTCCGCCCAGAATCACGATTTTCCGCGCGCCAAGCTCGGCCGCCTGAAAAATCGCCGAATCCAGCCTGTCCGAAGGAAGCTCCGCGGCCTCCGGGCTCTCCTCCGCGGCATAGCAGTATGGACAATGGTAGTTGCATGCCCGGCTGAACTCGATCTCCATGGAAAGCAGACGGTTATCCGCTACGGCCTTGCGGATTTCCTCGTCGGTAAAATCAAACTTATGCAAATCGAACATCGATCATCCCTGTTCCGAATCCCACTTGACAAAGGGAGTTGTGTTTTAAAAATGAACGGAACATTATTATATCTTCTCTTTCGTTTTTTTCAACTCGATTTGAATGAAAAGGTTATAAAAACAATCCATACAGTATTGCGCCGGTAAGCCTTTGTCGTTTCAAAAAAATTGTCATGCAATACCCCCGTATTGCCGGGACGCAACCGGAGTCTCTTACAATCCGTGGAGGGCAATGCTCTGGACGGCCGCAACCGCATCGGGGTCGGAACTGGTCAGGGCAATGTGCAGACTCTCCGTCCCGGGCGGCAGTTCGAAGACCATGAAGTTCCACCGGGGCACTTCCATGACGGTCGGGACAAATTTCCGGACGCCGTTCACCGACAGGGTAATATTTTTTTCATAGAA
>CAYWZD010000222.1:3288-6702 GCA_964462755.1 uncultured Victivallales bacterium
CCGTTCAGTTTGGTGTGAAGCTCCGCAAGGTCCTGAAGATTCAGGAAATTATTCTTGAGAAGCAGGTGGTTCAGCCCGACCGGAAGGATAGCCAGTTTCTTTCCTGCCAGATACTTCTGACGGTTTGCGAAAAACATTTTGGGGATCGTCAGGAAAGGTCCCATTCCCGAAACCCGGATATGATCCGGAACATGATGGAGCTTTCTGGCAAGATAAGAGGCATACGCGCCTTCGTTCATGGGAGTCTGGATATAGCTGTTTCCGAAAATCAGCAGGGGAGATTTCGGATCGAAAAGAATTCTCCTGCCGTTCAGATATACAAACGAACCGGAATATACCTCGCCGCCTTTGTTTTTGCCGGTATCGGCCTTTTCCGGCCAGGTTTCATGTCCCCAGTTTTTGCAGCTCTCTTCCTTTATGGAAAAGACATCGTCTTTGGAAAGGGGATTCAGGACTATCGGAAAATCCCGGATGAACCCGCACATCTGGTCCGTGAGAATCTCCTGGGCTCCGGTGGCGGGATGCGCATTTTTCGGATAGAAGAAAAGCAGGGGATGGTCATGCGCCATCCGCACCATGCGGTCGGAACTGTAAAGAGTTTCCACCCCGTTTTCGAGCAGTTCCCGGGCCACTCTGGCCGAGGAGACATCGGGGAAATCCGCGAATTCCGGATTCAGGGCCCGTGCCGCAATGTCATAGTAATCCGGAATGATCTGAATCAGCAGACGCACCCCGTTTTCCTCGAAGAAGTCTTTCATGACCCGGATCGCCTGAAGGTTCTGCGGCTGCATGGAAACCGGTTTTCCGACCAGTTCAAAATGGCGGGGAAGTGTGAAGAAATGTCCGCCGTCATTGGCCCATGTCAGCTGCTTTTCGGGAGGCGCTTCCGGATTCAGAACATTATACTTGACCGCACGGCGGGCCCAGACTTCGGAAAACTCCTTGTTGACGGAGGAACGGCGGGACTCCGCTTCCCGGATCATCCGGTTCATCCGCGCCAGTTCCGTCCGTACAAAGCGCCGTTTTGCATCGAGAGATTCTTTGGACAGCGGGGGATTCACCGGTTTCCCGAGCGCCTCGGATTCTCCGGAATCGTCCAGAATCGGGATTCCGGGATAGACTTTCTGGAATTCGGGAATCTTGCTGACGGAAAATGCAAAATAGCTGTGAAGGTTGAAATCTTCCAGCGCATCTGCCTGCTGGACCGACTTCTCTTCCGGCATTGCCTTCTCGAAAGGAACCATTGAAACCCGGACCCGATCCCCTTTTTTCAGGGAGGCAGCGGGAAGGAGTTTCTTGTTCTGAAATCCCGGAACGACCAGCTGGATTTGTTTCTGGAGAGGTTCGCCCGAGAAAATGCCGTTCACCCGGAGCTTGGCGGTAAAGTGACAGTTCGGATAATCCGACTTTTCCGGCGGCGGCAAAGGGCTGACTTCCAGAAGTTCCCCCTCGGCAAAAGAACATTCCGGACGTGTTCTCGGAACGACATAAACCTGAAGGTCGGAAACTTTCAGTTCTCCCACAAAAGAAAGCGCAAAACTGAAAGTCTGAATTCCCGGCTTCTCCGCAACCGTGACCGGCTTGAGATACGAAACAGGTTCTTTGGAGTTGCAGATGATTTCCCGGAAATCCCCGGTATATTCCTGTCCGTAACCGTAACTGCCCATCCTGAGTTTTCCTTTTCCGGAGACGGAAACCGTCATGAGATAATCCGCCGCCCCGTAGTTGAGGAACGGTTCCGTACGGATTTCATAGTATCCACGGCGGATCGGTCCGCTGAAGGAAAGGACCTTGTTTTTCATTCCAACCCGGATGGGAAACGTTTTGCTTCGGAGTGCGGCAATGTTCAAATTCCAATAGACAGGCAGTCTCAGTTCCCCCAGCTCCCTGCGGTCCAGTTCATATTCGGCAATGAGCGGGTCGTCTTCGGAACGCAGTTGAAGCGGAACCAGTTCCGAAAATTCGAAACGGGAAAAGCTCTTGAATTTCCGGAAGTCTTTCCGGACGGTTTCGATATTCCGGTCCGGCGGAGTGGACGGCATCAGAAGCTGCCATTTTCTGTAGTTATAAAGCAGGAAGCAGACGGCGCCGAGAAGAATTCCGATGAATAAAAGGGAAAAGGCCAGAAGAAAAATCTTTTTGATCCGAGTCATGAAACATTCCTGTTTTTTCGCGAGAATTCGCAGCCGCAGAAATCCTGCCGGTAAAATTGATGAATCCGGGATAACTCGATGGAGCGCCGGAAGCCGTCTTTCTTCTTGAAATCAATGGCTTCGAAAAAGGACCACCGGGAAGCGACCTGAAAAATAAGCGTCGAATTTTTGTGAGGGCTCACCGTCAGGGAAGTAGTGAAATTCATGGCGTTCCGCCGGGCATATCCGGCGGTCCGTTCCAGGGAAAAGGAAAAACAGAACCGACAGCGTTCACCGCCCTCCGGAGCCTGCCCATATTGCGGAAGCGAAGCGGAAAGCGCCGCGTGCCAGGCGTCATGGTCGTAAGGGTCTTCGATCAGCTCGGTCCGGGTCAGGACAGCCAGACGCCGGACCGACTCCAGTCGCCGGACATACTCTGCCTCGTCGGAGAGATTTGAATTGGAAAAGAACAGCCGGACTTTCCGTCCTTCCGTCTGCAGCCGTTCCACACAGGAGGATGCGCAAGGCGCACAGCACACATGCAGAAGGACTTCGGAAGCACGGTCGTTCATAAAGGGTCATTCCTCTCAAGCGGGCTTTATCCCGGGAAACGGAGCGGTATCTTCGGGAGAGATCGGGACAAACGGCCCTTTCTTGACCTCCAGAAGAGTGGTTCCGGATTCGAGAAAAACATAGTTGTGCCAGATTCCCTCCGGAATCTCGACAGCGGACAGAGCCCCGCCCCCCGGTATCATTTCAAAAGAGTCTTTTACGGAGCCGTCTTCATTATAAATTGCAAGAAGGGCGCGGCCTTTCAGAATGATGGACAATTCCCATTTATCCCGATGACGATGTGGAGGAAAAACAGTTTCTTTTTCCCCGGTCACACAAAGACGCTGGATCGGTGCGTCCAGAGATTCATGCAGATTGAAATGGGTCCGCTTCCGGGGTGCATGAACAGCCAGTCCTGCGAGTTCGTCCAGTTTGTTTTTGTCAATAATTTTCATAATCTTTAACTCCTGCGTGGAATAATTTACCGGAATTTCAAACGAAAGCAAGGGAGAAATAAAGATTCATTGAAAAAAACAACAACTTTCATCATTTTTAATTGTCTGTTTCAAATAGAATTGAAAGGAACATAAGGAAGAAACAAAAAAATTTATAAAAAAAAAAGATTCATTGAAAAAAAAATGTTGATTTTGCATTTTGCTATGCTATTATAAATTAGAAAGCGTTTGTTCTGTAAATATCGTGAATCGAGCATTGAAAGGCTGAAACAATC
>CAYWZD010000223.1:0-6687 GCA_964462755.1 uncultured Victivallales bacterium
AGAAACCTTTTCTGGATTATGCGAAAAACAATCTGATCCTGGTTGAGGTTGATTTCCCGAACAATACGCCCCAGATGCCTGCCCAGCGCAAACTCAATGAATCTCTGGCTAGAGAGTATAATGTTGAAGGGTTTCCCACCATATTCCTGATGAACGGGGATGGAAAGGTTCTGGCCCAGCTCAGCTATCAGGAGGGCGGCGCGGAGAAATATGTCGAATATATCAAGAAGGCGTTGAAGAAGTAATTATACGAATCGGAAATGTTAATTTGCCGGAGGACTTTCGCATAGAAGCGGGGGTCCTCTTTTTTAATGCTTCAGCAATGCGTGGCAACGGAAAATAAAAATGAAAAAAATTCAATTGCCCCCTTGACAATTACTTGTTTATGTTGTACTATTACTTCTGGAACTTGTTTATGTTGTATTATCAAAGGATCTTATATCATGCTGAATCCACTGCCGGAATATATCAAGGTGAGAAGTTACCTTTATAATTTTGCGATGAAGAATCGTGGAGCATGTGTCAAAATACCATCGGAAAACGAACTTGCCGCAATGTTTGGAGTCAGCCGTGTGACGGTGCGTGGCGCGCTGAAAGCGCTGCTGGCGGACCGGCTTCTTTTTTCCCGGCGCGGGATGGGAACCTTCGTGAATCCGGAGTATCCATTGTCTTTAAAATTTCATGCAGTCGGCTTGCTGCTCGGTACCGGAGGACATGCCGCCGACCAGTTTTCACCCGCGGCTTTTTCCGCCTGCCAGATATGCGGGTTTCATCCGGAAATTCTTTTTGTTCCCGATTCCGGCCGACCGGAACGGATGGTTGAGCAATGCCGTTATCTTAACGCCGTCATCTGGCAGACGACCTGCACTTTCCCGCTGAAATACTGGAAGGCTCTCCGGGAAGCGGGCATTCCCCTATTGATCCTTTCCAATCCGCGGGAACCGGATGAGTTCGACAATATCACGATTTCGCCGAGTACCGTTGGAGATGTTCTGGCGGAATGTTTGAGGCGGTATGGCCATTCGAAGGTGCTTTTCGTGACGGCGGACAACTCCCCTGACTTCCATTTCCAGCCCGGAAACACGTATTATCAATGTTTGAAAGGATTGCGGAGCTCTTCTGACAGTTCCGGGACAATCGACCGAAGCCGTCTCTGCCAGATCAGGGATCTGCCGAAGCTTGCCGCCCGCTCCGATTTCCGGCAACGCTTTTCTCTGATTTATTGTACCGCGGTGCTGATTCCGGCAGTCACCGGCATTCTGAAAGAGTGCGGAATCCGGATTCCAGAAGATCTTTCCTGCATAGTTTACGGCGAATCCTCCCCGTTGTTTTTCGAGGGGCTGCGCCCGGCGTTCATCGATTACAACAAGTCCCTGAAGGAACATACCATGCAATGGCTGACTTCCGGTTTGTCCCGACAGGAAAATCCGGTTCCCTTCAGGGCGGCTGTCGACTTTGAATTCATCCACGGGGAAACCGTGGTGGAATATTGCGGCTCCAGCGAACCTGAACCCGTTTCCGGGGCAGAAAACACAACCTCTCGCAGAAAATCCGGAGGCAGACAATGATTCGGGACTATGCCGGGAGCGACGATGAGCCTGTTGCGTTCATCACAAATCGTTTGTATCGTTTGTTTTACGACTCTTTACACGGTATGGGGAAGAGACTTTCCCATAACCACGTAAATAACATCAGGACGACTGCTGTGGTGGCGGGAACGCAATGGAAAAACCATCAACATGATGAAGGAATGCATTGAAACTTGCTGATAGATTGCAATTCATGGAGGAAAAAATGAAAAAAAGACTGTATTCACCGGGAAAAAAAGAAAGAAACATATTCACATTGATAGAGCTTCTTATTGTTATTTCGATCATTGCCATTCTGGCGGCGATGCTCCTGCCGTCGCTGCAGAAGGCGCGGGCATCGGCACGCCGCGCCGCTTGTCAGTCCAATCAGAAGCAATACGGGATTGCATTCCAGCAGTATGTGGACGACAACCGGGAGCATTGGTTTTTCTGCAAGGTTCCGGGAAGCAGCACGGACTACAATCTTCAGCTCTGGCATGTCCGGCTCAAAGAAGGAAAATATCTGCCTTACCGCATTTATGACAATGGCAAATGGCGTTTGAGTTTGGTTTGTTCGGAAGCGCGGCCGGACGCGTATTACGGCACGGTATCCTCGGATGGCAATATGCCCCCCTATATGATCAACTCGATCAAACCGAGCTGGTATTCCGGAGGAGGAAGCCTTCAGACGTTTTCCTCCGGATATTCCTATGGAACCGACGGCATCAAAAATTCACACATCCGGGATTTTTCGAAATTCGCCGTGATGGGATGCATGGAAATTGAGGATGTCAATTTTGCCCGCCACATGCTGCTGAACGGCGTTCAGATGACATGCAAAGCAAACCCCTCCACGACTGTGGATCGGCGGAAGCTTGCCACGGACATTCATAACGGTTCGATGAACCTGCTGTTTTCCGACGGGCATGTGGAACCCGTTTATTATAGGAAGCTTCGCTTTGAAGTTTTCATGCTCCGGCCGGAGACGGCTTCCGCAGTGACCAGAAGCTACAATGCACTTTACCATGATTGAACAGGAAAGGATTTGAACAATGACGTGGAAATTCCGTCTCGTCTTGTCGGCCGTTTTGCCGCTGGCCGTGTTTGCCGCTCCGGAAATCGTTCCCGGTAAAGCGTGGAAAGAAAACAAAGAGCAGTCCGCCGTGAAAACGGAACCGGTGGTTCCGAAAATCGAGGGAGCGGCGATCCTCTGCGGAAACAAGCGTATTGAAATGACCCCGGACGGCAAAATCCGGATTTCCGCCGACGGAAAACTGCTGGCCGAAATATATTGTTATTATGCCATCAAGAACCTGAGGAACGGCAGCATCGACTGGGGCTCCTTTACTGAACCGCTCTGTTCGGTAAAGCGCGACAGGAATAAATTCGTCTGGACTCTGATGAAAAAAACTTTGGAGGCAGTCTGGAAGGCGGCGGACCAGACTCTGGAAATCACTCCGGAGGGACTGCTGAAGTTTTCCGCCCGCATTTACAAGCCTTCGCACCCGGACTGGGAGTTGCGGTCGGAGAGTGCGTGGGTGGTCCTCCCTGCCGATCCCGCGGACGGAAGCAGAATTGTCTACAATGGAACGGGATACATGCTGGCGCTCAACGGAAAGATATTTGTCGAAGATTACCGTTCCAGGAACTTCGATTACCGTCTTTACGCCAGTGATCCGGGTAAAATGTTTCTGGTCTGTTCTTCCAAGCGGGAGGTGCACGCGACCTCCTTGGTTCCATATTCGGACAGAAAGAATTTCAGGCTGATTTGGCAATTCCGCAGGGATAACAACGGGGAGGGGGCTTTTTTCATTGACCTCCGTCAGTCGCCGCCGCCTCGCTCGTCGCCGGATCTTCGGGGCGGCGTAGACTTCAAGGCGACCGAAAATATTGAGCTCCCCGACGGGGGCGGGAAAAATCTTTTCGTCAATGCGTCCTTCGAGCGCGGACTCGAAGGATACCGGGTAAAGCACCCAAATTATGACGGACAGTGGAACTGGACCCCTTTCGAGCTTGATTCGAAAGAGGGCTTTTCCGGCAGTCATTCGCTGAAAATGGACGCCCGCCCGGGCCGGGGAGAAGATTACCGGCAGCTTCGGGGCGGCATCAATCTGACAACCTCCGTTGCTGTGGTTCCGCCGGGAAAATATACCGCAAGTCTGTATGCAAAATGCGAGCCGGGGGCGACGGCGGAACTGAATGCCTGGATACCGAATTTTCATTCCGGCAGCCCTTATGCCGCATTCAGTCAGGAGGCGATCGGACGTTTTTCCATTTCGCCGGAGTGGAAACGGTATTCCTTCTCCTTCGATGTAAAGCGGGCCATGCCGCTGGAAATGCACTTCAATGTCCGGAGTTCCTCGGACAAGGCGACCCGTGTCTGGATCGACGCACTTCAACTCGAGCGCGGCGGTCAGACTACCGCATTCGAGCCGAAGCCTGTCGAAGGATGGCTCCGGACTTCCGATCCGGATAATTTCGTTTCCGCAGAAAAACGGATCGACGGACGGCTGACGGTCACCACAAACAAGAGAAATATGTCGGGAACAGCGGACATCCGGATAAAAAATTTTTTTGGGGAAGAACTCCTCAACCGAAAATTCAACTTCAGAACCGATGAAAAAGGCACGGCGGAAATTGCCTTGCCGCTGGATGATCTTCCGGGACTCGGCGTATTCATGCTGAGGGCTGACTACATGCTCGAAGACGGTGCGAAGGCATACGATTTCCACCGCTATTCGAAAGTGGAATTCCTGGAAAACAAACACCGGCTCAAGAATCTTTTTTCCTCGGATTATGGAAGTCCGGAGCTTCACTATGATTATCTCCGCCGGCTTGAACGCTGGAGAAAGGCCGGAATCGGCATGAAGGCTCATCATCATACATTCCGGAAGGAAACATGGGAAACGGAAAAAAAGTTCGGCATAACGCCTTTGAGCGCTTTCATGATGAGCTGGCTCCGTGATCGGGACCGTAAGCTTATAGGATTCGGCATTCTGGATGCCGATGCAACCCAATCCTATGTTTTTGCCGATGACAAGAGATTGCTGGTTCGAGACTTTCGCCTCGATTCCGATGGAAAAATCACTCCGGAATATCTGGAGAAATTCAAGAATGCAGTCAAAACCGTCGTTGCCAAATATCCGCATGTTCCGATGTGGTGCCTGGCCGGAGAGTTTATTGCAAAATTTCCTCCCGAATGGTGGAGCGGAAACGGTTCGCCGGAAGAATGCGCGAAAATCCATGCGCAGCTGTTGAAGGCTTTTGCCGAAGGCGTACGCGAAGGCAATCCCGATGCAAAAATATTTCAGGATGATCCCTGCAATATGCGGACCGAGGGCGGCATCGCCGAAACGGACCGGCTGCTGAAGGAATGCAATAAGCTCGGCATCAAGTTCGATATGATCGCAATCCATCCTTACCGTCAGAGTCCGGAGTCTCCCGATCTCGACGCCGATGCCCGGGCTTTTTTCAAGATACTCGAAAAAAACGGCTACGGAACAACCACGGTGTCGTGGCCGGAAATGATGCATTGGGGGCCTTTCAATATCCCGCAATGGGGTGTGATTTCCTCGACATGGGGAGGTGTGCCGCGCACCTGGCCGGGAGCGCTTTTGAGCTATGATATGGGCTGGACTGAAAAGCTCAGCGCCGCATGGTATGCCCGGTCGTATCTGGTCGCGCTCAAATACTCCGACCGGATCGTGACCGCGACCGCCGGGAATACCGCCAACAATTTTGCAATGGATGTGATGCTTACCCCTTACGCGGCGCAGCTGGTCCCGAATACGCTGGGATGTCTGCTGGGCGATTCATACTTCAAAAAGGACATCCGCTTCGCGCCGTTCATCCGGGCTTATGTGTTCGAAGATGCGCAGAAACGTCCGGTTGCGGCCGTCTGGTGCCATCTGGACAAGGTAGATGACGGGCGTTCCGACGCTCCCGTGGCCGAAGCGGATTTCGGCGATTCGCTCGAAGGAGTTTTCGACCTGATGAATTCACCCCGCAAGTTCACCTCGGGAAAATTCCGTTTCCCGGTTTCTTCCTTCCCGATTTTTCTGCGCGGAAAACCCGGAACGTCGGCAAAAATGGTTTCCGCGCTGGAAAAAGCGGTGATTGTTTCCGGCGAGGGAGTTTCCCCTCTGGAAGTGGTCGCCAATCCCCTGAATGGACGCGAAGCCCAAATCACGTTCCGGAATTTCCTCTCGGGCGATTTCAAAGGTTCTATCGGAAAAATGCCGGTGAAAGTCCCCGGGTCCGGGACGGCGACGATTGTCCTTCCTCTTCCTGCCCCGCTCGAGGACAATGCGGTTACGTCCGAACCAATGAAATTCCGTCTCCATTCCGATTCGGGAGCGGAATATGAATACAACCTTCCTTTCGAGGCGTTCAAGGCAAAAGGGCTCGACGGAGAAACTTCATTCTCAAACATTCAATGGGAGAAGATCCCTTCGATCGCCTTTTCCCGGAACTACAAAGCAAAGGAAACTTCCGGATTTTTCCGTCTGGCCTGGAATTGGAACGGGCTTTTTCTTGAAGTGACTGTGAAAGATGAAAAATTCGTGCACATTGAATATCCGAGGACAAGCGAACGCTGGAACAACGACTGTCTGCAGATTTATATAGACACCATGGCAGATGCCCGTTCCAAACGTCACGGATACGACGAAAATGACTACGACTACGCCCTTTTCCCGAATGCAAAAGGAAACTCCGCGCTGGTCTTCCGCAACCGTTCGGTGGAACAGCAGCTCGGACTGGCGACCCAGGCTCCGCCGGATAACACGATCGCACCGGATATTCCGTGTTCCTTCACGAATCGGAACGGATTACTGACTTACCGGGTCTTCTTCCCCGCGAAATATCTCCTCCCGATCCGGCTGCAGAAGGGCTCCGTCTTCGGCCTCGGCCTCTTTGTTCCGAATGCCGATTCTTCCGGGAAAGTTTCCAGCGCCCTGACCTTGGCTTCGGACGGCGGCGGATGTTTCAACCGGCCCCATGTCTGGCCCGCGGTTCTGCTGACCGAGTAAGGTTGAGATGTTTCAGATAGTCATTTCTCCGTGAACAGCATGCGGACCAGCTTGAAGACGACCAGAAGCCACGCGCCGGAAACGACGAA
>CAYWZD010000224.1:0-6667 GCA_964462755.1 uncultured Victivallales bacterium
ATGACGAGGGAAAGAACCCCTCCATGTGGCCGGACTGGGAAAAGCCGTTCGTCGACCGCATGAAAATGATGGTTGAAGCCTTCAAGAACCATGCGTCCATCATCATCTGGTCGCTCGGAAACGAGGCCGGATACGGCATCAACCATGTCAAGATGGCCGAATGCGCCCGCGCCCGCGACAATACGCGTCTCATCCATTACGAACGCGACACCAAGGGCGAAACGGCGGACATTATTTCCAGCATGTATGCCACCTCGGAACGCAGCATCGAACTGGTCAAACTCTATTGCAACAAGAAAAAACCCTACATCCTCTGCGAATACGCCCACGCGATGGGCAACGGTCCCGGCGGTCTCGAAGATTACTGGCAGACCTTCTTCGCACACAAGGAAATGCAGGGCGGATTCATCTGGGAATTCTGCGATCACGGCATCCGCACCATGGATGAAAAGGGCCATGAGTATTTCGCCTACGGCGGCGACTTCGGCGACGAACCCAACGACGGCAACTTCATCACGGACGGCCTCGTGTTCCCCGACAAGACGCCCTCCCCCGGCATGATCGAAACCAAGAAGGTCTACGCGCCCGTCCGGTTTGCGGCGAAAGACCTCAAGAAAGGCGTCGTCACCGTTTCCAACCACTACGATTTCCTTTCGCTGGAACATCTGAGCGTGGTATGGAGCGTCAGCGAAAACGGCATCCCCGTCCAGACCGGAATGCTCGCCCCGCTCAAAACGAAAGCACGCACCAGCGAGGACATCACGGTCCCGTTCGTGTTTCCGGCCAATCCGAAGCCCGGGACGGAGTATTTCCTGAACCTGACTTTCTCGCTCGGCATGGACACGATCTGGGCTCGCGCCGGTCATGAAATCGCATGGGGACAGTTCGCACTGCCCGTAAAAGCGCCCGCCGTGAAGGCCGTCATAACCGGACTTCCGAAAGCGGAGATGGACGAGGATTCACAGGCATTCTTCATCGCCGCCGACGAAGCGCTCATCGAATTCAGCAAATCCACAGGAATGATCACCAACTGGGTCGTCGACGGCATTCCCCTGCTGGAACGCGGTCCCAGACTCAACATCTTCCGCGCCCCGACGGACAACGACCGCGGAGCCTATGCGGGATTCTGGAAAGACTGGAAGGCCGCCTATTTCCACCAGATGCAGCACCGCGTCGAATCCGTGGAAGCGGATACGGACAAGAGAACCATCCGCGTTCTTACGCGCGTGGCTCCGCCGGTGCTCGACTATGGAATCGAGTGCGAATACCTCTACACGTTCCTCCCGGACGGCGGTTTCACGCTGGAGCTGAAGGGAACGCCGAAAGGGGAAAACATTCCCTGTTTCCCGCGTCTCGGATTCCAGCTGTTCGTTCCGGACGAAATGGATCGCGCCCAGTGGTTCGGTCTCGGTCCGGGCGAATCCTATCAGGATACGAAGGAAGCCCAGCGGGTGGGACTGTTCAAAGCCGAAGTGGAGGCCCTCTATACGAAATATGTCCGTCCGCAGGAAAACGGAAACCGCAGCGAAGTCCGGCGCGTCGCATTCTACGACCTGCATACGACCGGTTTCGCCGTGACGGGCATGAACACGCTGTTCAACTTCAGCATGCACCGCTTCACACCCGAAGCCCTGCTTAAGGCCAATCACCCGCACGAGATCGAACATTCCGAGAACATCTGTGTGAATCTGGACTGGATGCACACAGGCATCGGTTCCGCCTCCTGCGGAGCCTCCCTGCCGGAAAAATACCAGACCCCGGTCAAGCCCTTCCGGTTCGGCATGAAGTTCCATGCCTTCCGTCCGGGCGAACTGAACGACACCAGTTTTTTCACCATGGTGTAAGTTCGCAAGAAATTGAAACGGGTTCCGCGCCAAGTAGAGTGCGGAACCCGTTTTTTTATATTTTCTCGCGGACCGGATCAGCGCTTGCCGTATCCGAAACCGGGTTTTCCGAGAAGAGTGGAAAGATTCACAACGCCGCCGCGGCGCTCGTAAAGGCCGGGGTGCGCCTTTTCGTATTCAAGCGAAGCCTCCGGATAGAACTGCGGAGCGTTGCATTCGACGCCCCGGATCGTGCCGACGTACGTCGCCAGAAGGACGTGCGGAATCGTCGCCAGCCTCGGATTCGTCAGGTCCTGCACCATGAGCTTCATGCCGTGCGCTTTCGCCCAGCACGCGGAAAGGATCGCGCCGGTCTGGGTCTTGCACACCTTGAGCGCCACGCCCGTCCAGCCAAGTTCATAGCCCAGCTTTACGAAACGCCAGTCGTGCGCGCTCTCATCCATGAACAGGTCCTTGCGCGCCGATACGCTGCGGACATCGATCCGGTTCGCTTCGAGATCGTAGGGGAACGGCTGTTCCACATACAGCACCAGATCGGAAATATTCCGATGCTCGCGTTTCAGACGGTCCAGAACGTCATTGACATAGGCAGGCTCTTTCACCAGACAGTTGAAGTCCGGCGAAAGCGCATCACAGCCATGTTCCAGTGCAATTTTTCCGACTTCGACCATCCGGGTGTAATCCCATTCCGGGTCCCGTCCGGTGAGCTTGATCTTCAGACACTTCAAGCCGTCGCGCACGATCCATTTTTCGAGCGTGACCGGGTAGCCGTCCTCCGGTTCGTTCCCGGTTCGCTCGGACTCGCGCAGAAGATCCTTTCCGCCGACAAGGTGCCAGACCGGAAGCGTTTCAAGAACGTCTTTCACAAAGAAATTCTCGGGATACTTCCCGGAGAAAGTTTCGTCGCCGAAGAACCACCCGAGGTCGTGTTCCATATATTTTGCATTGTATGTCGCATACGTCGGGACACCCTGCGCGATCCCGTAAGCGTCGTGCGCGGCGATGTCGAACGCCGAAGCGCAGATCAGCGCCGCCAGATGCGGCATGTCCACTTTGTTCGCCGCGTTGAATTCCTCCAGAAGAACGGGCAGTTCCGAATCGAGAAACTGAACTCCGGCGATCATGGGATGCTGTGTGGAAACCGTCAGGCGGTCCGCCAGAAAACGGCAGAAATCGCACATGATTTTTTCACGGAAGGAAAAGGAGAGTTCCGAAGGCCATGCCCAGCCGACGGAAAGCGGCGTTTCACCACGACCGACGGCTCCATAGGCCTCCAGCTCCACATGCGCAATCTGAATCGAGTCGATGGTCTCTGCCCCGAACTTGAGGGGCAGACGCATCTTTACGGGGAAGAAACTCAGATTCATTTTTCTTACCGTTCGAAATAGAAGGGTTTTCCGGTGCGCGCGGACTCGTAAATGCCGCAGATGAATTCGATCGCGCGACGTCCTTCGCGTCCATCAAGGAACGGACGGCGTCCATGAAGAATGGCGTCGGCAAGATCCTCGATCTGACGGGCGTGTCCGTCCGAATTGATGTTCATCGGGGCGCGTCCGCCCGCGGCGTTGGCCTTGCCCTGGGAAATGGCATCGATGATGGTCTCATCTTCCGGAAGAGGTTTTTCAAACTCCCAGCGGGTGATCTTGTCCTCCTCGAAGGCGACGGTGCCGGTGCTTCCGGAGAATTCGAGACGGCGGGGGAATCCGGGCGCGCACGAGGTGCTCACTTCGACCGTTCCGAACGAACCGTTGCGGTATTTGACCGCGGCGCAGAGATTGTCTTCCACTTCGATGCTGTGCGTCAGGGTGCCGGAGAAGGCGAAGACCTCGCCCGGAGCTCCGTTGATGAAGAGAAGCAGGTCCATCATGTGGATCGCCTGATTCATGAGCGCGCCGCCGCCGTCGAGTTTCCATGTTCCGCGCCAGCTCGACCCGCTGTAATAGGCGGTGTCGCGGAACCAGCGCATCTGGGCGCTGGCAAGGACCATCCGGCCGAAACGGCCCGCCTGCATGGCTTCCTTGACCATCTGCACCGGACGTGAAAAACGGGTCTGGAAAACGGGCGAAAGAAGAACGTGGTTTTCATCGCATGCCCGGATGACATCGTCCACTTTTTCGAGCGTGATTTCGAGCGGCTTTTCGCAGAGGATATGCTTTCCGGCCTTCGCCGCGGGAATGGCGACCTCCCCATGCATCCCGGACGGCACGGCGATGGTCACCGCCTGAATATTCTGGTCGGCGAGAAATTCCCCGAACGAGTCGTAGGCTTTGCACTGGAATTGATCCGCCAGTTTCTTTGCGCTCTCCTGACGGGCGTCATAGATTCCGACAAGATATGCATTGGGAAGATCCTTGATCGCACGCGCGTGGAGGGCGGCAATCATTCCCGCTCCGATAATTCCGAATCCGACTTTTACACTCATTTTCTATTCTCCGAATTAGCCCGCAGAAACGAGCGGGCAAGTTCTGTTTTTGTCATCATTCCAGCGGCAATCCTCCAACCCGCCCGGTATTCTTATTTTTCGTGTTTCATCTCAAGGATAACGCCGAGCGCCCGATCCGGATGATCGATCAGCAGGTCGCCCGCCTCGGCCACGTTTTCAAGGTTGATCCGATGGGTGGTCATGGGATCGACATGGAGGCGTTTTTCCGCAATCATGCGGATGATCTCTTCCGCATTGCGACGGGTCGTGAACTGAACAAAAGCCGGGGGATAATCCCTGCCGTATTCCCACGCGTGATCGTGATACCCCGCCCCGGTCCGGGAAGACGCCAGAATATCCAGATTGCCGGAAGCCGCCCCGCCGTCTACCGGAACCCGGCATCCGCCCACCAGAACAACGCGGCCCATGGCATGGCCATCCGCCGAAACCTTCATGCATTTTTTCACATCGGCGAAGGCTTTTTCGCCGTTGCCGCCGAAAGCGAAAAGGGCAAAATCCATTCCGTAGGGAGCGGCAAACTCCTTCGAAGCGGCGACAGCGTCCGCCTTCATGAAATCCGTCACCATAGAGATCCCGCACCGATGCGCAATCTCCGCGCGGGAAGCGATGGATTCCCATCCCAGCACCCTCGCACCGGAAAGCTGATAGAGCTGGGCTGCCAGATTTCCGACGATCCCGAGTCCCAGCACCGCACCATATTCGCCAAGTTTCGGCGAAGTTCTGCGAACCGCCTGAAGCGAGGTCGCAGCCAGGGAAAGATACGCGGCCTGTTCGAAAGTCACCTCATCCGGGATCGGCACCACCAGATTCACCGGAACGGCCGCATAGTTGGTGTGTTCGGCCGCGCCCGCGCCCATGGCGGCCACGCGCATGCCGACCTTCAGCTCCTTGACCTCTCCCCTGACCCCGACAATCACGCCTGCGTTGGAATAACCGAACTTGACTTCCTTCGCCTCCGGATCGGGAGTCTCCCGCCGCTTCCGCGCAAGATTCATCTCCGTTCCCGGACTGATGAGCGATGCAAACACGCGGATCAGGACTTCATTGTCCTTCAGTTCGGGCACTTCCCCGGCGACAGTTCCCAGTTTTCCATCCGGCAGTATGACGGCTGTAATTTTTTCCATGACCGGAATTCTCCAGCTTGATTTTTGAAAATTACTATACCATGAAAACAGGTTTTGTAAATAACAAAATGAATAAAAAATTTATCAATTTGACTACTGCGCGTTCTGCCCGTCCCCCCTGTTTCACGCTCTTTTTCCACAGGATCACACTCTTTTCTTTTTGACAATTTTATCGGAGACCGCAAAAATATCAAAAAAAGAAGAAAACCTTTTGATTTTGTCTTGCAAAATGAAATGAACTGGTTATATTAAGAACAAATGGTAACACGCGTTACCAAATCATCAGAAACTATGGATGGAGAACAAAAATGGTGAAGTTCGGCATTATCGGCGCAGGGCGTATGGGCAATACGCACGCGAGTTATCTGGGAACGTTCGACGGCGCGAAAATCGTGGCGGTTTACGATCCGAAACCGGAAGCGGCGCAGGCCATGCATGACAAATACGGGGCCGTCATCTGTTCCGGTCCGGAGGAAGTGGCAAAAGCGGCGGACTGCGTAGTGGTGGCTTCGCCCACCTACTGCCATCAGGATGGAATCCGGGCGGTCCTCGGCGCCGGGAAAGCGCTTTTCTGCGAGAAACCCCTGTGCCGCGACTTCAAACTCGCCGATGAAATGCTGAAGCTCGGCAAGAACTATTCCAAACTGTTCGCGATCGGGTTCGTCCGCCGCCATATGCGCAAGACAATCAAGCTGAAGGAACTGCTGGAACAGAACCTTCTCGGAAAACTCCATTTCTGCAACGTGGAACTCCCCCTGGGCTGCTACAAACGCCTCTCCGGCGACTGGTTCACCGACTTCGACAAGAGCGGCGGCGTCATCATCGACATGCTCGCGCATCACGTCGATCTGGCAAACTGGTTCTTCGGTCCGGCCGCCCGCGTCTACGCCCAGGGCGACCTGCTCAGCACGGCCCAGCCGCTTCCCGCAGACCATGTTGCCTCGATCGTCACCTATAAAAACGGGGTCATCTGCAACCTCATGTGCAACTGGCAGCGTTTCGGACGCACTGGCGAACTGATGGAAATCTACGGTGAAAAAGGCGCCCTCGTGATGGACGGCGGCCCGAACCTGACCTATTATCCGCTCAACGGCGAAAAGCAGGAAATCCAGATCGGCCCCGTGAAAGCCGACGGCGCCGGCGTGGAAGAAGTGAATGTGGCCGACGGCTACGGATGCCAGATGCTCAATCTCTTCCATTATATGAAGGGAGAAAAACCCGTGTTTCCGACCGTGGCGGACGGCTACAATTCCCTG
>CAYWZD010000225.1:0-6661 GCA_964462755.1 uncultured Victivallales bacterium
CGCGGGAACGAAACCCGCCCCCGTATTCCGTTTCGACTTCAAGAACTGCCGGATTCATGATTTCATGGGATGCCCGGTTGCGAATACGGAAAAAGGCCCCGTGTCTCTTGCGCTCGGTCCCTATCCGTATTATGTGACGGGTGCGCCCGGGACTGGCAATGAACTTGTACAATCGTTCAAGAACGCGGAAAATCAGACGGATAAACGGGTTCGGGTAGAGGTGAACGCCATGCCGGTAGCTCCTGAGAAGGTCCGGATTCAGTTCAACAGCGCCTCGGCCACTCCGTTGTCCATGGATTACTCAGGAAAATTGAACGGACTGAAACTGTCTGGAAAACTGGGTCTGTCTCCACAGGAAAAAGTGGAAAAGGAAATTGCGATTTCACCCCAGTCCGTCGGGCTGAAACAGTTCGATCTGGAGCTTGCGGCAACTTCGCCGGGATGTGAAAAGCATTCCTTCTCGCTCTCTGGAAACTTCATGATTGCCGCTTCGGGCAAAATGGAGGCGGATAAGGTTCTTCCTGCCGTCCGTGGAGAATTATCGGTCCGGAGTGCGGTCGAAAACGGAGTTCTTCATCTGGTTCTGGAAATGCCGGAATCCTTCATGAATGCTCCCAAGGTGTTGTCGATCCACCCGTCGATGACGATCGACAACTGGCTTAAGCCGCTGAGCATTCCGCAGGAATTCTTCGTATTCGAGATCCGGAACGACAATCAGGTCTTTGTCCACTGGGTGCCTCCGACACAGGCGGATTCCGGAAGCTGGACGCCGAAACGGAACCGGATCGATCCGCGCCTCAAAGCGACAGGAAAAACAGACGGCAAGGGACGTTATCTTCTTGCGCTGGCGATTCCGAAAGACAGCATCATGCCGCTCACATTGTCCTCCGGAAGCGCTTTCGGGCTCAATATTCTGATCGGAAACGCCGGACGGCAACTCCAACTGGCGCCAGTGGAAGGATTCAGGAATCCCGGAGCGCCGGGACAAGTTCGTTTTGTTCTGGTCATGATCAAGTAAGAAGAAACGGACATCAAGAAAATGAACGCGAATATTTCCTATTTCGAAAACTTCGACAGCCGTTGGATCGGACCCGTTGAGTTCGATCCAAAACGAGGCGGAGCCGTGGAATTTTGCCTGAACTTTGTTGCGGAACACAGCGGGAAACTCCGCTTTTATGTTACGGCGGATCAGTATTATACTTTGTTCTGCGACGGAAAAAGCATCGGTTCCACCAATGAACGCGGCACATTGGACACATGGTTCGCGGACCAGGCGGATATTGAAGTCGAACCCGGACCGCACGTTCTTTCCGCCGTCGTCTGGCACTGCGGACAATATACCGCCGCCCTTCTGGAAAGCAGGCGTCTTGGTTTCTACCTCGTTTTACCTGAAAACGAGCGAGGATTTTCCACCGGAGTCGCCGGATGGCGGATGCGCGATCTTCCCGGAATGACCTTTGCGCCGCACAAGCTGGAACCGAACGGCTGGACAGGAGTGCATCCGGAACTGCGTCTCGACTGGCGGGAGGAGCCCGGCGACTGGAACCCGGCCGCCGTCATCGAAAGATGCGGCGGCAAACTTGCCCTTCCGATGCTCGACAGACTTCCCGTCACTCTTCAGACGGAAAAACTCCTTCCCCTTTACTCCGACGGTTTTCCCGGAGAACGGGTCCGAATGGCGGAATGCCGTCCGGAGGACATGGAAGCCGTCCGGACACTGGCAGGAGGCGGGAAGGTGGTTCTGCCGCCCCGCAAAACCCTGCGGATGATCTTCCGCCTCTCCGACTATTCATGCGGATGGCCGGTATTGACTCTCCGGGACGGCAGGGACGCCCGGATCAAGATTACTTGCGCCGAGGCGTTGTTCCAAAACCCGAAAGGAATGGAAAAGGGCAACCTCGACCGCATCGATGGCAAATTTTTCCGCGGCGTCACCGACGAATTCATTTCAGACGGAAAAGTTCACGAAGTCACGACACCGGCATGGCGGGCCGGGAACTTTCTGGAAATCACGGCGGAAAATGCCGCCGAACCGGTGATTCTGGAAAATCTCTGTTGGATGGAAACAGGATGTCCCCTGCGTCTGGAAGGGAACTGCCGAACCTCCGATGAAAAGATCAATCATCTGATCGGCCGGGCTTTTCACACATTCCGGATGAACGCCCATGACCGCTTTCTGGACTGTCCCTATTATGAACAGCTTTCTTACACCGGAGACGGGCGGATCGAGCTGCTTCTTTCCTACGTGCTGACCCGTGACGACCGTCTGGCCCGGAAAATGCTGACTCTTTTCGCCGAATCCTGTACACAGCCGGATGGCATCTGCCGGTGCCGGATTCCGGCCCGAGAACGGGATATCCTGCCGAGCTTCGCACTCTGGTTTGTCGCTCAGGTTTACGATTATGCGCTCTGGCGGAACGATGGCAAACTGGTCAGGGAACTGCTGCCCGCCGTTCATTCCACGCTCCGATATTTCCTGCATGAACTCGAAAAGGACGGTCTGTTTCATTTCCCCCCGAACGGGTTCACCGGACATGAACGCTGCTGGGACTTCATCGACTGGGTCCCGCCCTGGACCCGTGGAGAAATCCTAGGCGACTCGCTCGTCACCGGAGACGGCTTCAACACCATCATCAACTGGATGCTTGTCTATGTGCTCCGCATGGCCGCCGACATGGAATGCGAATTCGGAGAAACCTGCCGGGGGGAACTCTACCGGAACCGTGCCGAAAGCATCGCCCAAATGCTGACCCGGTACTTCGATCCCGAGGCGGGACTTTTCAACACGCGCGGAATTCCCGGAGAATACGCGGAACACACGCAGATACTGGCCATCCTTTCCGGAATGTACCGGAAGGAAGATATGCGCCCCTTGTTCAAAAGAATGCTCGCCCGTCCGGGGATCGACCGCGTTTCCCTGTTTTTCGATCACTATCTCTGGCTGGCCGGAAAAGAGGTCGGGGAATTTTCCGTGTTCGAAGACCGCCTGAAGGATTTCCTGAATGCTCTGGACCACGGAAGCCGGACCCTTCCCGAAACCTTCCATCACAGCCGTTCGGAATGCCACGGATGGGGCGCCATGCCGATTTTCCATCTGATTTCGACCGTCGGTGGAATCCGGCCCGGCACCTGGGGCTTTTCCAGCGTCGTCATCGAACCGGAGGAGTCCGCCATCGGCAAGGAGTTGAAAGGCTGCTGCGTTCATCCGGGAGGCGGCATGATCCGGGCGCATTACCGGAATACGGATTCGACTTTTCAGGCCGATATAGAACTTCCTCCGGGATTGAACGGCAGTTTTCTATGGAATAAATGCCCCTTCCCGTTGAAATCCGGCAAACAGCAACTGATCTTTCAGAAAAGGAACGAATATGAAAAAAAACAGTTTTCAGACAGTCCAATCGTTCGTTGAAGAACACATGGTCGATTCGGACGGAATCGTCTATACGCAAATAGACAAAACAACCCGCAGACCGGCCACGGAAGACACTTTCCGCGACGCTTCACGGGAATCCATGATCGCCGGTTACGCACAAGCAGAGTTCTGGGCCTATGAGAACTGCGGCATGACGACAGGCGCTTACATGATGGCGCTTCTGGTCGATCCGACTCCGGAACATCTGGTTCTTGCAAGACGATGTTTCCATGCACTGAAATGGATCTATGAAACGGGAAAACAGTGGGAAGAGGGGTTCTTTCCGAAAGTCTACGGAAAACGCTTTTCCAGACAGACCAGCACCGATCAGGTCCTTTACGCGGTCAGCGCCCTTCACCAATATTATTTCCACGCTTCCGGGGCGGAAAAAGCGGATATCGCCCGCATGATCCCGGCCATGATCCGATTCTGGATCACCCGCCGCTATATTCTGACTTACTACGATCAGAAGGATATGCAATGGCCGCTGGAACGGTTCCCCGCCCTGTTGGCGCTGGCGCAACGGTATTCGGACGATCCGGTGTTCCGCTCCGAATACACGCGTCTGGTGGAACTGACAAAAATTCCGGACTGCGATCTGCTTTACCGCAAACGTGCCGGGACGGAACCTCTCAGCGACTACGAAAAACAGCACAACGCCTATCTCATCGCCCAATATGCCGACCGCTTTACCATGCAGAGCATGAATGAACTGTTCCTGCTGGAATTCGATCCGGACAACCCGCTGTCAGGACATTGGAGAAATGTGCTGAAAAGCATGTGGGAGGACGCGAAATGCACACTCGCACCCGACGGAAAGTATTATTTCCGGGTGCTGGTGGACTTCGACGGAAAAAATCCGCGTCCGGCCGGCGCCGACTGTCCTTATCCCGGACGCGGAGCCAAGCAAGGGTGGTCCCCCATGATTTTCCGCGCCGCCCTGTGCTCGATCGATCACCTTGACCGCGCGGAGGTCCTTCGCATCTGCCGGACCAACATGGAAAAGCTTTCCATCGGAGACCTGACCTATTTCGACGGGGAGGAAAACTTTACTCCGGAAAACCGTTTCAGAACCCGTTTCCTGAGCGGCGACGCCATCACCAATTATCTCTGGAGCGCCGCACTGCTGGAAAAACTCGATCCCCGCCCGCGGAACAGCTGAACGAAAGAGTTTTTCACATGTTCACGGAGAAAAACAAAAGGACGGTTCAGGGATGGGCCGCCGGATTGCTTTTTGCCGCATTGCCCCTGTTCGCGGACGATGTCGCAAACACCCTTCAGCCGTATCTGGACAGAAACTGTTTTGCCGGGGCGGTTGTGGTCCTCGTCGGACCGGAAGGAATCGTTTCGAAACACCATGCCGGATATGCCGACCGGAAAACAAAACGTCCGATCGGAATGAATACGCTGTTCCAGCTGGCGTCGATCACAAAGCCGTTTACCGCGACGGCCATTCTTCAACTGGCCGACCGCGGAAAAATCTCCCTGGATGATCCTGTCGGGAAATATATCCCGGAAATGCAAACGATGTTTGTCACGGACAATCCGGCAGACAAAAACGGTTCTCCCAAGAAAGCGGCAAAACCGATCACGATCCATCATTTGCTCTCCAATACATCGGGACTGCCGTTCCTCCCGGAAGCACAGCGGAAAGACATTTCCGGAATCCCCCTGAAAGAAATGGTCCGGGCGAACGCCTCCATGAAACTGCTGTTCGAGCCCGGAACCCGTTTCTCCTATTCCAACGCCGGATACAATACGCTGGGACGCATCGTGGAAATCGCGAGCGGAAAGCCTTATGAAGTCTATCTGGCGGAGAACGTGTTTCAGCCTCTGGGAATGAAGGATACGACCTTTTTCCCCGATGCGGAACAGCGGACGCGGCTGGCGGTCATGTATAAGGCCGACCCGTTAAAAAAAGGACTGCTCGAATCACCCTTTGCCTTGCTCGGGCGTCCGCTGGATTCGCCGGACCGTTTCGCGGAAGCCGGGGCGGGGTTGTTCTCCACGCCGGACGATCTCGCACGGTTCGCGGAAATGCTGGTCAACCGCGGATGTTTTCGCGGGAAACGTCTTTTTTCGGAAAAGATATTTAGCGAAATGACGAAAGTCCAGACACCTCCTTCAGAAAAAAAATGGCCGTACGGATTCGGATTCCATATCCGTGAAAATTGCTTCTTTCACGGCGGAGCGGGAGGCAGCGACCTGAAAGTCTGCAAAGACCGCCCTCTGGCCTTTCTGTGGTTCACACAGCAGTATTTCTGCACCTATGCGGGCAATGGAGCCGAAGCGGAAAACGCGGTGGAAAAAATCCTTCTCGGACCGGAAGCCGTCAAACCGGAAGAAAAGCGGGTGGACAAGGACCCGCGCCGGAACGCGGAACATTGATTGTCCGGAACAAGCATTTCCTGTCAGATCATTTTCAGGGGAAGACTCCGCTTGATGACATCGGCATACGGATTGCTGATTCGCCAATCGAGCAGGCGCATTCCTTCGATTCCAAGCTGGCGGTAGTCGGCCAGAATCTGGCGGAATCCCCATCCGAAATTCGAAAGAATATGTTCGGAAAAAAGAATCACGGGCAGGTCGGACGAAAGGAATAAACTCCTGGCGATGTCCTCGAGGACGGCGGAACAGACCACAATCGAATCGATCTTTCCGTTCCGGATCAGTTTCCGGATGTTTTCCAGCTCGTTTTCAAATCTGCCGGAGGCAAATTTCGCGGCATCGATCATATACATTGCCGGAATGGACAAACCGGAATGAGAACAGTAGTCCTCCAGCCCGCGGTACTGCCACAGGATATTCGGCTGAATATATTTTTCCCCGGGGAACCGCAACCCGATGAAAAGTATTTTCGGACAGCCGTTCTTATGCAGTTCCGCGGCGGCAAGATAGGCGCCTTCATAGAAATCGAAGGAAATCGAATCCCGTCCCGGAACCGGAAGAGGCGAACCGATCACAATGACAGGCTTGTTTTCCGTTTTCATGAAAGACTGGTTCTGCATCATGAGGTTGCCCGAAAGCAGATAGGCGTCATATCCGGCAGTATCACCGTTTTTCATGCCGTTCAGGGACATGGAATCATACTTCTTTTCTCCGGCGCAGAAGGATTCGATTCCCGCATACACCGTGGCGAAAACCTGATCCATCGGTGAATCGGGAAGACTGGAAAAATAGACGAACGCCACACGGGAGGTCTTGCGGGAGCTCTCCCGTTTTCCGGGGGCGGGCACACCTGTCACGAAT
>CAYWZD010000226.1:0-6617 GCA_964462755.1 uncultured Victivallales bacterium
GGTCCGGCAGAAGGTGGATCGGGTCGGGATGGATTTCCAGTTTGATCCAGCGGAAAAATTCCTGTCCGAAACGGGCGATTTTCACGGCGTCCTCCGCCGTCCGTGCGCCGCTGGTGTTCAGCATCACTTTTACCTTGGAACGGTCGATCGCCCCCAGAATGTCATCCTGCTGTGTATCGTTCATCCGGACCCGCCGCATTGCCACGGTTACCAGTTCCGTTCCGGAATTCTCAATGGCGGCTTTCAGTTCGGCACTGGAGGAAAATTTCCCTGTCCCGAGAAAAAGTCGGCTGTTGAACTTTTCTCCGGCCAGCATCAACGTCTTTTTCATTATAAAACACGACTCCAATCATTATTTCTTTAAAATTTAGCATCAATATGGTTAAAAGCAAAAGCAAATCGAACAAAAACAGTTCAATTTTTCTCATTTCCGCGCATACCGCCGAACGTGGGATACGACCGCATGAAGGCGCCTATGCCGTATCCGGCGTTTTCCGGCATCATGTTTTTTATGAAAAAAAATAATACGTTTGTGCGGTTTTCTGGAAAAGAGACGGTCTTTTTCATGGGACACCTGTTCGATTTTTCCTTCCGCGATTTTTCCTTTTCTTGGGTGTAAGGCTTTTTGTAAAGACGGAAACGTCCCTCCGTAAAAGAAGATGGAAATCTTTCATTTCAATGCCTGTATCTCTTTTGAAATTCTGAAAAAATAGAAGAATATCGGAATTGTCTCTTTTTTATGCCCTTCCGTCTCCTTGCGGTTTCTCTTCCGGGAGGTATGGTAAAAACAAAGGAACCGGAACCTTTCAAAAGACAGGAAAAAATATGAAGAACACCCATCCCGCAGAAATGAATGAAGTCAAGGTCAACGATTCTTATCTGGCGCCGAGAATCCGCCAATGCCTCGAAACCACCCTTCCGAAATCCCTCCAGCATTGCCGCACGGATGGCCGGATCAATGCGTTCAAACTTCAATGGAAGGAGGGGATGCCGGACAAACCCCATGTTTTCTGGGATTCCGATGTGGCAAAGGTGCTGGAAGGCATGGCGTATGCGGTTCAGCTTTCACACAATCAGGAGATGGAAAAGGAATTGAATGAAATCGTCGATCTGGTGGTTTCCGCTCAGCAGAAGGACGGTTATCTGAACACTCATTTCACCGTTGTTGAGCCCGACAAACGCTGGACTTGTCTCAATTCGGCGCACGAGCTCTATTGCGCCGGGCACCTCATCGAGGCGGCCGTGGCGCATTTTCAGGCGACCGGCAGACGCAAATTCCTTGACGCCATGTGCCGGTATGCAGATTACATCGCCTCCGTCTTCGGACGCGGCAGAGGGCAGAAGCGCGGATATCCCGGACATGAGGAAATCGAGCTGGCGCTCTGCAAACTGGCGGACGTCACCGGAAAGAAGAAATATCTCGATCTGGCAAAATATTTTGTGGATGAGCGGGGACAGTCTCCGAATTACTTCCTCAAGGAAAATCCGCAGTGGACTCCGCGCAATCTGGAAAACCATCAGGCGCTCAAGCCGGTCCGGGAGGAGAAAAACGCGGTCGGACACGCGGTCCGTGCGGTCTACCTCTATTCCGGCATGGCCGACGTCGCACATGCCACGGGCGACAAGGAGCTTCTCCGGGTCTGTGAAGCGGTCTTCAACAGCATTTCCACCCGGCGGATGTACCTTACCGGCGGCATCGGGTCCGAACGGGGCAGCGAGGCTTTTGAGAACGACTACAATCTTCCGGACCACAGCGCCTATGCGGAAAGCTGTGCTTCCATCGGTCTTGTCTTCTTTGCCTCGCGGATGTTCGATATCACCGGAGACGGCAAATACATGGATGTCCTCGAACGCGCCCTTTACAATGGAATCCTCAGCGGCATCAGTCTGGACGGCTATCATTATTTCTACAAAAACCTTCTCCGGGTCGATCGGAACACTCACTGGAGTTTCCAGAAAACCCGTCTGGAATGGTACGATTGTTCCTGCTGTCCCACGAACTTCTGCCGCTTCCTGCCGCAGATCGGTTCCTTCCTCTGGTCGGCGAATGAGAACGGGGTGAAGCTCAACATTCCCGCGGCTTCCGTTTATGAAGCCGATGGACGCAAAATCACGGTCCGGGGCGACTATCCTTACGGCACGGACATCGATGTGGAGTTCGGAACTGACGCCGAATTCACTTTCAGCATGCGCGTTCCATTGAACTGCAAGGCGACCTTCCGTCTGAACGGAAAGAAGGTTTCTCCCGTGCCCGAAAAGGGATATGTCTCTTTCCGCCGGAAATGGAAAGAAGGCGATCTGCTCAAGGTTTCTCTGGAGATGCCCGTGTCGGTTTTCCGGGCGCATCCGGGCGTGACTTTCCATGCGGGACAGGTCGCACTTATGCGCGGTCCGCTGGTCTACGCCCTTGAAAGCATTGACAACGGCGGCCGGAATCTCTCGCAGCTCCTGATTCCCGCCGGTCAGACATTCAAACTCGCGAAAGCAAAGGGACTTCCTCCGGGAACCATTGCGCTCAAAGGGACGGCTTACGAAGAGGTTCTCCCGGGAAAACATCTTTATACGCAAGGCGTTCCGAAGTTCAGGAAGACCTCCTTTACGGCCATTCCGTATGCGCTGTGGCAGAATCGCGGAGAGTCCGAAATGACTGTCTGGGTCCGGGAGTATTTCGGATGAATTCTTGACTTTTCCGTTCCGGCGCGATACATTAGCCTCTTCTCAAAACAGGATTGGAGGCATTCATGAATACGATCGATATTCCCGCCGGAATGGAAACACGCGCTTTCATCATGGAACCGGACGCTCTCCGTCATGTTCCCGCTCTGTTGAAAACATGGTTTCCGGAGGCTCGTCCGTGGATCGTTGCGGATGAAAACACCTGGAATGCCGCCGGAAAAGCGGTGGACGCATCTCTCCGGGAAGCCGGAATCGAAGCCTATCCTCCTTATATCTTTCCGGCGAAACCGATCCTTCACGCGGAGAATTCCCACATTCCGGAACTTCAGCGGGTCATGCCGGAAAAATGCGCTCCGGTCGCCGTCGGGGGAGGCACGATCAACGATCTTGTCAAACGCCTGTCCGGAGTTGCCGGAGTTCATTACATGTGCGTGCCGACCGCTCCTTCCGTCGACGGCTATACCTCCTTCGGCGCGGCGATGACGGTGGACGGTTTGAAGCGGACATTGCCCTGTCCCGCGCCCTATGTTCTCGTTGCCGATACGAAGGTGCTCACGGATGCTCCGTACGAACTTTTCTCGTCCGGGTATGCCGATCTGGCCGCGAAAATCCCCGGAGGCGCCGACTGGGTGATCGTCGACACCCTCGGGCTTGAGCCGATCCGCCCCGACGTGTGGGATCTCGTCCAGAAGGACTTGCGCAAATGGCTCTCCTCTGGCAACGACGTCACTTCCGTTTTTATGGGACTGGCGGCCACCGGATATTCCATGCAGCTCTACCGGGATTCCCGTCCGGCGTCCGGCGCGGAACACCTCTTCAGTCATGTCTGGGAGATGGAGGGACTGACCTTCCGCGGCGAGTCCGTCTCGCATGGATTCAAGGTCTGCATCGGTTCGCTCGCCTCCGTGAAACTGATGGAAACGGCGTTCCGCATGAGCGCGGAGGACGCCATGAAGCGAGCCGCGGCTCCTTTGTCGCGCGAGAAACGGGAAAAACAAGTGGCGCACCTCCTCGAACGGGGCTGTTACGGCACGGAAACCGCCGGAATCGCCCTTTCCAAGTTCCTCGAAGGCGACGCCCTGACGGAACGTCGGAAGCTGATTTTCAGCCGCTGGGAACAACTGCGGGAACGCGTTCTTAAACAGCTGATCCCTTATGCGGAATTCAAAGCCCTGCTGAAAAATGCCGGATGCCCCCTGACTCCGGGGGATATCGGACTGACCGGCGAACAGTTCAAACACGGACTTCTTGCGGCGCAGCTGATCCGGAAACGCTATACGATTCTCGACCTTCTTTTTGAGGCCGGATTGCTCGAACAGACCGTCGCGGACTTGACACTGGACTGAAAATATGAAAAGAGTCGGCATTACCGGGGAAACCGGATTCATCGGACGTCATCTGCGGGAAATCATCGACAAGTCGGATCAATGGGAAAGAGTCCCTTTCGAGAGGGATTCCTTTTCCGATTCCTCCGCGCTGACCGGTTTTCTGAAACGGTGCGATGCCGTCGTGCATCTGGCCGGACTCAGCCGTCATGCCGACGGCGATTTCCTCTACCGGACCAACCTCGAATTGACTCGTGCGCTGGCCGAAGCGGCGAAGACGCTGGATTCTCCGCCCGTGATCTTTTTCGGTTCCACGACTCATATCGCAAAAACGCTGCCTTATCACGCGTCCAAGCGCGACTCGCAGAAACTGCTGGAGGAATCGGGCGTCCCGACCGTCACTTTGCTGATGCCCAACACCTACGGCCCCGGCGGACGTCCCTTCCACAATTCGGTGGTTTCCACCTTCTGCCATCTGGCGGCGGAAGGGAAATCTCCGGAGAAAATTGAGGACGCGGAATTGAAGCTGATTTACGTCGGAGACCTCTGTAAAAAAATCCTCTCCCTGATGGAGACTGAAACTCAAACGAAGACGGTTGAAATTGCCCACACGGAGGAAATTCGTCTTCCCGGATTATGGAAAACACTCTGCGAATGGCGGGAGCATCTCTCGCCGTCCGTTCATTCGGAACTGGAACGGAATCTCCTGCTGACATTCCGGAGTTACCTCGCCTCTGTTTCCCGTCCATGAGAGTTCACTGCGGGAGGTCGGAGAGGTGACGCCTCCTGTATTCGGACGGCGGCAGGCCGGTTTTCCGGCTGAATTTGCGGCTGAAGTAATAGACGTCGGAAAATCCCATTTTTCCGGCGATTTCCTTGACCGTTAGGCGGGTTTCGATCAGCAGACGGCAGCTTTCCCGCACAAACAGGGAGTCGCGGTAGGCCCGGAAAGGTCCCGCCGGTTCGTTTTTCGCCCAGCATCGCCGCAGGGCGGATTCCGACATCCCGACTTTTTTCGCCAGACGGTCGATATTGACTTCCCCCGAAAGCAGATGTTTTTCCAGAAACCCCCGGATGGCGCGGAACACCCCGTCCCCGCTTCCCGTTTCCGCCGGAAGCCCGAAACCGGATAGAATGAGGTTCCAGCAGAGGGCGTCGATCCGGTCCGCGTCCGGACGGGGGGTCATGCATTCCTGATTCAGCAGTTCCAGCGCGGCGTGAAGCGCCGTCACGGAACGGATTGGACGGACAACCGGCGGATTTCCCGGCTGGAACGTCCGGCTCTGAACCAGCCTCGGCATCCATTCCCCGGCGTAGATGAGATACAGTTCCTCCCATGTCGGATCGGGGCCGTAGTCCATGGGTTCGCCCGGCCATTGCAGCAGCACGCACGGCGCCTCCACCGGATACGATTTTCCCCGGAAGACATAGTCGCCTTTTCCGGAAAGAATGAAAGAGTAATTGCAGCCTGAAAATGTCCGCACGACGCGCTGTTTCTTGTTCGGAACATAACCGACCGTTTCCACCGGGGGCAGCAGCGGAAAACGTCTTTCATACGCCGCGAAGTGTTTGGAGGAAAAGTCCATTCCGTTGAAAGATTTGTCCATGGCGAATCCTTTTTTTCTGCTTTATACTATAGACATGACCGGAAGAAATGTCAAGAATCCGGAAAAGGAAAGGATGAAGATATGAAAGTGGGACTCATCGGATGCGGGAACATCAGCGGAGCCTATCTCGGGAACCGTTCCCGTTTTCCGCAGCTGGAAATGGTCGCCTGTGCGGATGTGCGGGACGATGCGGCCGAAAGAACCGCGCAGACGTATGGACTCCGGAAAATGAGCGTGGAGGAACTGCTCGCCGATCCTGAGATCGAGATCGTGCTGAATCTGACGACACCGCAGTCGCACGTCGAAATCAACCTCCGGGCGCTGGAGGCCGGGAAGCATGCCTACTGCGAAAAACCATTCGGGCTGGAGCGCGATTCCGCCCGGAAAGTGCTGGAGACGGCGGACCGGAAAGGTCTGCGTGTCGGGTGCGCTCCGGACACGTTCCTTGGAGGTGGACACCAAGCCGCCCGCAAGCTGTTGGACGACGGCCTGATCGGAAAGGTCTGTTCCGGGACCGCGTTCATGATGTGTCACGGACACGAGGCATGGCATCCGGTGCCAGCGTTCTATTATCAGAAAGGCGGCGGTCCGCTCTTCGACATGGGGCCGTATTACCTGA
Source organism: uncultured Victivallales bacterium (assembly GCA_964462755.1). Lineage (GTDB taxonomy): Bacteria > Verrucomicrobiota > Lentisphaeria > Victivallales > UBA1829 > SIG94. The sequence goes on from CAYWZD010000226.1 coordinate 6,228, forward strand.
CGGCGCTGGTCAATCTGCTGGGACCCGTCCGGAGAGTCTCCGCCATGTCCAACCGTTCGACCGATCTCCGCAAGGGGGGCAGAATCAATGAAGGCAGAACGTTCCCCGTCGAAGTGGAAACGCACATTTCCGCCTCGCTGGAATTCGCCGGGGGCGCGATCATCACTCTGATCAACAGCTTCGACGTCTGGCAGACTTCGAACTATTCCAACAGCATCGAACTTCATGGCACGGAGGGTTCTCTTCACGTTCCCAATCCGAATACGTTCAGCGGCGACCTCCGCTTTTTCAAGGCGGGATTGAGCGCTGACTGGGCTCCGGCGGACAATCCGTTCATTTACAACGAGAATATGCGGATCATCGGGCTGGCGGACATGGCGGACGCGATTC
>CAYWZD010000227.1:0-6593 GCA_964462755.1 uncultured Victivallales bacterium
GCGGAACAACTGCCAGAAGTTCCTTCCCCTGATGCCGCTTGCCCTCCAGAGGCTGAACCTCTGTCAACGGACAGTTAAAATGGCCGGAATTCAGGCGATTAAAATGGCCAGGTAAAAATGGGTTGTTTTGGTTATAATTCCGCTGTTCTTCGATTTTCTTTTGTCTTTATCGATATTTTTCATTTTTCTTCCCGACTTCAGAGCAGAAAAGTTTTCGGATGCGCCCTATTCTTCCACTGTTGAGTCGTAAAGGTTCAACTGTCGTTGTGGGTGAAGTCGCCATGAAACGTTAAGAATTTATCAAGCGTAACGTTCTTGATCGTAACACAAAGGATGATATCGTTAATAATTTTTGCCAAAATACAAAATAGGCAGAATTTGGCAGAAAATTATTTATGAAAATAGATTGAATTATTCATCTAATATATTTATAATAAAATATTTATGATTTTTAAAGTCAAGATATAAGAATGGCGATCATCGCCATTCTTGCGGGAATGCTTCTGCCCGCCCTCAACAAGGCAAGGCAGACCGCCCAGTCGGTTTCCTGCATGAACAACCTCAAACAGCATAACCTGGCAAACTGTTCCTATGCGGCCGACAATAAGGAATACAATGTTCCCGGCTTCGAATGTTCTTCCGGCCGCTCGGATATTTTCCTTACGAAACTGGCGGAGTATTCCGGCATCAAGGGAATCGCCCCGGACCGGACCAGAACCGCGGCCAACAATAAAACGCCCCGAACGAACAAATCGTTCATGTGTCCGGGTGAAATCCCTGAAAACATGATGACCGAATGCGGTTACTACTATTCCTACCTTGCCAACCGCACCAGCAAAGGGGGACAGGCCGGAGACACCTGGATCTTTCCGCAGAACGACAGCACGAGCGGAGGCGTCAAACGCTACGGTTACAAGCTGACCCAGCTGCAGGAGCTCTCGAAAATCGCCTCGTTTTTCGAGGGAACCGCAACCAAACCGGACGGAACCAAAACACTTCAACGGACTTCCACGACGATCTATAATTATGAATCCCTGACATTCGCCACGGCATCCACAAACGGCTTCTCCTTCCGTCACAGGATGCACGGAAACACGGCGTATCTCGATGGACATATCGCCTCCTGGAAGCCGGAAGGACCGTTCAACTACAAACAGGAATGCCTCGGAGCCAACCTCATCAAGTAAAGGAGCCCCTATCATGCGTCTCATCTCCACGATTTTTGCAATATCCGCGGCCTGTTCCTCACTTTACGGCGCGAATCTCCTTTCCGATCCCGGACTGGAAAAGGGACAAGGCGGATGGGATTGTCCCTCCTACTGGGGTGGAAAACTCCAACGGATCGCCGACCCGGCCAGGGCCCATTCCGGCAAAGGAGCGCTTCTGCTGACTTCCTCCGAGAAAAACGGCAAGGTTTTCGGACGAATGTATCTGAACCCGGCGCAGGAGTTTCCCGCCGGACGGAAATACCGTCTGTCCGCATGGGCAAAAGGAAAAGGCAATTTGTATCCGGGGGCGTTTCTCGGAAGCCAGGGGACAGGAAAGAATTTCACTTACACCTATCTCTATGCGAAGCTTCCCATCCGCCTGAACGACCAGTGGCAACAGGTTTCCGCCGAACTGGATGTGGACGGAAAAGCGCCGAACTCGTTTGCTCCGGTCTTTGAGCTTCAGGGAGACGGAGAGGCATATCTCGACGACCTTTCCCTTGAACTCGTCGAAGATAAGACCGCTCCGGTAACCGCCGTCGGAACCCATGAGGTAATTCCGTACGACGGAACCATTCCTCCGCTTGCCTTCAAGACGGTTCCCTCTTCGGAGATCCAGACCGCAATACTGGTTCCCGGCGCGCCCGCCTCCGTGAAAAGCGCCCGGAGCGACGCTCAGGGAAATGCCCTCTCCCAGGAGATGAAGCTCTCTCCGGCAAACGAAGGAACGGCACGGATTTTTGCCTCCGCCCGCGGGAATCAGGCGCTGATCTATGCCGACATCATTCCGCCCGAAAACTGGCGGCGGTTCGATGAGACGGCAAAAAAAATCTCCTTGAAGAAACCGCTGCGGATTCTCTGGCTCGGCGACAGTCTGACCGACTTCGACCAGGGGCACAACCATGTCGACAAAGCCGCGTTCTGGCTGGAAAAATACAATCCGGGAAAATCCTCGTTCCGCAATGCGGCGGTCCGCGGCGACTTCATCACCCGCGTGGAGGGACGCATGAAAGGGATGTCCGGCGGAAAAGGTGAATTCCAGCAATTCCGCTACGACGGTCTTTTCAAGCAGGAATACGATCTGATCTTCCTTTTCCTCGGACACAACGACACGGTCTCCACCTCCAAAGACAACTACGGCTCGCCGAAGATTCCGCCGGACCTCCAGAAAAAAAGCTATGCGGACGTGCTGTCCATGATCCGGCAGAACAGCAAGGCGCAAATCGTGCTCGTGACGCCGGTCTGCAACGATCCGGAAATCACCATGAAAACGGCGGAGAACTACCGGAAATGGAACGGGACAGGGTATCTTTTCGGGAAACCGGAATTTGCGGAGACATTCGTCCGGACGCTGAAAGAAATTGCGGACAGGGAAAAGACCGGTTATCTTGACCTCTATACGCCGACGAAAAATCTGTCGCCCAAAAAGCCTTATTTCAAAGAGGACGGCGTGCATCTGACGGAACTCGGCAACGGCAAAGTCGCGAAACTTGTCCTGACCTATCTTGCGGAAAACTGGAAATGAGAAACAGCCGGGAACTCCTTATCATTCTGACCGTCCTGTCCGCCCTGTTCGTCACAGGCGCCGGAACGCTGGTCCGCGGAAGCGCGGAATGGAAACAGGCGGTATGCCGCGACAATCTGGCCCGGCTCCAGAAAGCCGCGGCAAACTATCAGAACGATCACGAAGGCTTTTTCCAGCCGGTCGTCATCCGGACACGTCCGTGGTGGACCTACTGGCCCGACTTCCTCCGTCCGTATGTTTCGGACCCGCGCATCTTCTCCTGTCCGGCGAGTCCGCGCGGCGAAGTGGCATTCGAAGAAGACGACCTTCTTCCCGTCATCTTCAACATGAAGCAGGTGTCATTCGGGATGAACTTCTGCCTGAGCTCCTCCGGGGAAGCTTACCAGAAAAACTGGCCCGCAAACATCCGCAAAGTCGTCAATCCCGCCCATGTCGTCTGCTTCGGGGATTCGGGCGGACTCCAGCTCCGTCCGACGGAATCCTGCTGGGATGCGGATTATGCCCCGATCCACTTCGGAAAATCGGATTTTGTCATGCTGGACGGACATGTCGAAACGCATGACGCCTCCACGCTGGGACTGCTTCAGGCATACGGCATCTGGAAACAGGACATTCCGCGCTGGCGCAACTGGGCAAAGTAAGTATTTTTCATTCACATAAAACTGTAACAGAGGACTCTTGCCGATGAAAAACTTTCTCCCGCTCCTTCTCTTCTTTCTCGGAATCGCGGCATCCGCCGCGGTCATGACTCCGCATGCCTCGCTGGAGCAACGGGACGGCTGCCTTCTGCTGAAGGACGCCGATCCCGCCAGCGAATGGAAAACAGCCCGTCTGACGTTCTCCCTGCTGAACGGTAAAACGGGAAAGGAGTATCCGCTCGGAACCCCTGAAATCCTTTCCGATGCGGACGGTAGAATGAAGATATGCTGGACCGCTCCGGACTTCCGGTGGGAAATCGGATTCAGCGCGAAAGGAAGAACGTTTCTCGGAGTCTCTTCGTTCACCAATCTCACCGGACAGGAACTCTGGATCGAGCCTTCCGCACAGTTGAGTTCCGCCTCGTTCACTTCGGCTCCTCTCGTCTTCTGGGACGGCTTTGAAAAGCTCCGCAAGCTGGAGGGAAAGCCGCTGGAAAGGGAAGGAATCAAAGGCAGCATGCTGAAACACATTGCCTCGGCGGCGATTGCTTTTCCGGCGGTCTCCCTCAGCGGAAAAACCTCACAGTTCTATCTCGGGAGCCGGATTTTCGAACCGGTCAGCTATTCCGCCGCTTCCGCCGATCCGGTCCGTGGCAGCCTGAAATACTCCACCCGTTTCGTGCTTTCGCCGGGGGAGACACTGACGTTCAACACCGTGCTGGGAAGCGCTTCCGCCGTCTACGGCGCCGCGGATGCTGTCGTCCAGCAGTATTATGACAGCTTTCCGGAAGACTGGGCCGTGGTTCAGGGACAGGACAACCCTTACATCTGGGAAAACCTGGCCCACTACGCAAACTGGTGGGGAGTCCCCGATGAAGAAAAAAGTCGCCGTCTCTACACCTCCATTGAATGGTGCTACTGCCCGTATAAACGTTCCGGAGACATCCGCGGGCGGGCCGATCTCTGGGATTATGAAACCTATTCCCCGCTGAAGGACAAAAACGCCCAGACCCCGAAATACGGAGGAACCCGTTTCAGCTTCAAGGACACCTCGCGGGAAGAGTTCCTCAAGCTCCGCCGCGACGCGTTTCTCCAATACGGACGGAAGTACGGCTGGATGTTCTACAACACCTGTTCGGGCACCTGGTGCGAATACAACCTTGCCCTCCAGAAATATCCGGACGCCGTCAACTACGACAAGACGACTTCCCATATCCTGAACGCATGGTCGACCGGACATGACCGGGAAATCCGGGTGTTTCCGATGGGAACCACCTTTGCCCAAGCTCTCGAAGAAGACATGACCGCACTGGCCGGCGAACTGGATCTTCCCGGCTTTGCACTCGACTGCGGAAACGGCGGCGCGTTTTATCGCGGACCTGCCTGCCGGAAACAGCTTCCCGGCCGGGCTTGGGACAAGGACGGCGTTTTCATCGACCAGGGAGTCGCCATCAACAATGAGGTCGATTTCATTCATGGAATCCGCAAAAACCCGGCCGACAAGCTGACCGTCTTCAACAACGGCACGATGAAAGGGGATATCCTCATGGTCGAGCGTCCGTTCCTGAACAAAGCGGAGTTCTCCGGAATCCTGGCGGTCGGACGCTGGTACATCGGCCCCCGCCCGGCCGCGGTCCACGCTCACGGCTTCATGCTCCGCGACATCGTTCCCGACTGGCGTTCCAAAAACAAGGATTTCTTCTGCGAACTGATTCCGAAGCTCGCGGACTACATGCTCCTCAACCAGTTCAAATACGGCCTGACCAACAGCTATGTCGCGTTCTACGGCAACCCTCAGCTGCTGTATATCCTGCCGGAGCTTTTCGAGCTGGCGCGCGCCGGCTGGCAGACGGAAAACCCGTTCGTCTTCAGCCAGGAACTCTATGCCCCCTACCGCGCCCGTTACGGCAAAGGCGCAAATTCGTTTTTCTTCTTCGCAAACTCCAGCCCCTCGGACTCCAGAGGAACGGTTTCCATCGACAACGGAGCCATTTCCCCGGCGGGGACGGAACGTTATGTCCTGCTCCGCAAGATGCGGAAAACCGCATCGACGGAAAACCGCATCGACGGAAAATTCACCGAGCTGGACTTGTTCCTCCCCTCCCGGGTGCCGGTCCTGTATGAAACCGTCTGCGGGTTCTCCTCCGTTCCGGAAAAGATGAAGATTCTGGCAGGAGCCGAAAAGGATCTCCGGAGCCAGGTATTCCGGGCGGAACTCATGGAAACCGCGCCCTTCCGTTCGGAAGTGACGGTTCGGAACATTCGCGGGTTCCATCTGGAAAAGGTCGAACTCAACGGAAAGACCGTTCCGGTCGAATTCCGGGAAAATTTCTGGAAAACCGCACCGCTTTCCTTCCGCAAAGGCGACCGGCTTTCTTTCCGTTACGAATCCGACGTTTTCCGTGTCGGCCGGGAGGATATCCTTCTGTTCCCGTTCACCGATCCGTCCGGAGAACTGACGTTCTGGATTTACACGGACAAGAACGACGCTGCCGCCCGGAACTCGGCCAAGGCGTTCGAGCGCTATTTTGAGTTCTGCCGGAAGAACGGCGTGCTCGGCAAAGGAGCCGTCGTTCCGGAAATGACGCACGCCGACGCCGATTCGGGCAAGGCGGGCATCCTCTCCCTCCGAACCGGGCAAGGACTGAAAAAATCAGTTTCCGCATCCGCAAACGGCGGCCTCCTGATTCAGGCGGAAAACGAAAAGGAGCTGAACGCCGTCCTGAAGGACTTTTTCCATGTGATGGACGAACGCTATCCTTACACCTTCCCGTTCAAGGGCGTAATGGGGCTTTACGACTATATGCTGACTCATTTCGGCATGCTCGGCAAGTCCTTCCCCGTCCGGAAATATTTCGACTGAGGAGGCCCCCGATGAAACATCTGTTTTCGCTTGCTTTCGCCCTTTTTCTGGGAACTGCCGGAGCCGCGCTTCCGGAAGGGAAGGACTGTTCTCTTTCCGAATCGCCCCTGGCAAAGGAATTCGGTTCCCTCCGGCTGTCCAACGGAGTGGTCTCAATCGATGTCATACCGGGCATTTCCACCCTCACGGCCTCTTTCCGGTATCTGCCGGAAAACTTCGAGATGATTCCGGAATTCACTTATTCGGTGGAAAAGGAAGAACTGCTGCCGGATGTTCTCCGGTGTTCTTCCACAGGCGGACGCGAACTGCTCTGGGGCGTGAAATTCTTTTACAACGTGCCATGGACGGTTCTGGAGAAG
>CAYWZD010000228.1:0-6586 GCA_964462755.1 uncultured Victivallales bacterium
GTCTCCAGTTCCGCTTCAGCTTCTCCCAGAACGTGTTGAAGCACTCCATCGAAACCTCCGCCTTCATGGGCGTCATTGCCGCCGAGCTCGGACTGGATGAACACAAGGCCCGCCGGATCGGTCTCTTCCACGACATCGGCAAGGCCGTCGACCATGAGATCGAAGGCACCCACGCCGCCATCGGCGCGGACATCCTCCGCAAGCACAACGAAGCCAAGGACGTCATCAACGCCGTGGCCGCCCACCATGAGGAAGTCGAAGGAACGACCCCGTACGCGATTCTTGCCAACGCCTGCGATGCCCTCAGCGCTTCCCGTCCCGGCGCCCGCAGCGAGACCACCGAACTCTATCTCAAGCGTCTGGAACAGCTCGAAACCATCGCCGGCGAATTCGACGGCGTGGAATCCTGTTTCGCCCTTCAGGCCGGACGTGAAATCCGCGTAGTGGTCCAGCCCGAGAAGATCAGCGAGGCGCAGGCCCAGGTCCTCAGCCGCGACATCTGCACGCGCATTGAAAAAGAGATGAACTACCCCGGACAGATCAAGGTTTCCGTGATCCGTGAAACCCGTTCCGTCGATTACGCCAAGTAAGGGCGACGGAGAGGTTTCCCATGGAAGAAAGCGGTGTCAGGAAGGCTCTGGAACTTCAGTTCCGGGAATTCGCCTGTTCCTTTGCTCCTCCGGGGGAGGAGCCGCCCCGGCCGAATGTCCTCAAACAGGAGCATACGTTCGACGTCTGCTCCCTGATGGACCGGATTGTCCTGGGAGAGCCGGGATTTGCTCCGGAACACTATTTCACGGCTTTTCTCTGCGCTCTGTTCCATGATGTTTCCCGCTTCGAACAGTACCGCGATTTCCGGACGTTCCGGGATGACAGGTCCTTCGATCACGGGAAACGGAGCGCCGAGATGTTCCTCCGCGACTTTTCCATTCCCGGCCTTTCCGAGACGGACCGCCGGCTTGTGGCCGTTGCGGTCGAACTCCACAACAAACCGAAACTGCCGGCCTCGCTTTCTCCGGATGTCCTGCCGTTTGCCCGGGCGGTGCGCGACGCCGACAAACTTTCCATCATGAAACTTCTCAACCGGCACTTCAAACGTCCGCTTCTTTCGCGGGAGGAAGCGGTTCATCTGGGAATGCCCGACACTCCCGATTTTTCCGAGGAACTGGTGCGTATCGCCTTGCGGGGCGAACCCGTGAAGCATGCCATGATGAAGAATGTCAACGACTTCAAGATCTCCGTGTTCGGCTGGACGTCCGATGTGAATTTCTCTGTTTCCGCACAGTTCCTGCTGGAAGGAAATTTCTACGGGGAACTCCGCTCGTTCCTGCCGGAATCCGCTCTTCTGGACGAACTTTATGAAGTTTCCGTCAACCGCTTGCGTTCTCTGGCGGAGGGGAGGGAGGTCCCGGAATCATGCCGCTCCTGAAGGTGGAACACCTCAAGAAATATTACCCGGTTCCGTCGCCTTTGTTCGGCCCGAAACGGGTGGTGAAGGCTCTGGACGATGTTTCTTTTGAACTGAACGAGGGGGAAACCCTCGGTCTGGTCGGCGAAAGCGGCTGCGGCAAAAGCACTCTTGCCCGATTGCTGGTCCGTCTGGAGAGTCCGACGGACGGCTCGATCTTCCTGAACGGACAGGACATGTGCGCCCTGCGGGGAGAGCCCCTCCGGAAAATGCGCGGGCAGTTTCAGATGATTTTTCAGGACCCCTATTCCTCGCTGAATCCCCGGATGAGCGTGTATAACGCGCTGGAGGAGGCATTGAAACTGCACTCCACCCTGGATGAGGGAGGACGCGCCGTGCGGATTGCGGAACTGCTCGAGATGGTCGGACTGAAGCCCGAACATGCCCGGCGGTATCCGCACCAGTTCAGCGGCGGACAGCGCCAGCGGATCGGGATTGCCCGTGCGCTGGCGGTCAATCCCCGGTTCATCGTGGCGGACGAACCGGTTTCCGCGCTGGATGTGAGTGTTCAGTCACAGATCGTGAATCTGCTGCAGGATATCCAGAATGAGACTTCCGTGGCTTTTCTTTTCATCGCGCACGACCTGGCGGTTGTGGAGCACATCAGCCGCCGCATCATGGTCATGTATCTGGGACGGATTGCGGAAAGCGGTCCCGCGCGCGAACTGTGCATGAATCCGGCGCATCCGTATACACGCGCCCTGCTGTCCGCCGTGCCCTCGACCGATCCGACCCGGTGCAAGAGACGGGTGGTTCTGACCGGGGATGTTCCTTCTCCGCTGAATCCGCCGTCCGGCTGCCGTTTCCATACGCGCTGTCCGCTCAGACAGCCCATATGCGAGCGTGAAGAACCCGCTCTTCTTCCTCTCAAGGGGGATTCAGTCCGTTATTGCGCCTGCCATTTTCCTCTGACTTCCGCGGAATGATTCCAATGATCAGGCTCGGACCGAGGTAGGTTCGTGACTCCGTCGCGAACTGAATTTTCACCCTTCAGTTCGGCAGGGGACTGCCGAACCTACCCGAAACGCCGCAAGACAGAAATTGTTTTGACCTCAATGTGTCGTTCGCTATTCTTTTGCGGACGGGAAGCGTCCCGGGTCAGAGACTCTTTTTTCTTGGTTTCAGGGAAGGGGGCTTGGAAGAGGAAAGGCTTCGTCCGGTGTCGGAACCCCGTTCTGCCCGGCGTTCTTTTTCTTCGCGTTCCTTGGCCCAGAGACGTTTCTTTTCTTCCAGAAGCTTCTGTTCCGCGAGTTTCACTTTGGTGTCATACGTTTCAAAATCGACGTCGGGAGGAACGCGCAGATACTTGAGCGTGCGTTCCGCGATGCTCTTGAAGTAAGGACCTGAAACGGCGCCTCCGTAGTAGGCTCCCTGAGGTTCGTCCGCCGTGACGAGCAGAACGAATTTCGGTCTGTCCGCCGGGACGAAGCCGACGAATGACGCGGTATATTTCTCGTGTGAATAAACTCCGTTGATCGCCTTCTGCGCCGTGCCGGTCTTGCCTGCCACATGGTAACCGCGGATAGCCGCGTTCTTGGCCGTCCCTCCCGGCTCCGTGACCCTCTTCATCATATCGACAATCTCCCGGTGGGTGGACGGATTTTTGAAGAGGTTCTCTCCCCGCTGGATCGGCACTTTCTGGACTACTCCCGTATCCGGGTTCTGAATGCGGTCCACGAAACGGAGCTTGATCGAATGTCCGCCGTTGGCCAGAATGCAGTAGGCCCGCACGATCTGGAGCGGAGAGGCGCTGATGCCTTGTCCGATGGGATAGCGCGTGATGGAGATTTTAGTCTGGTTTTTGTAGAACAGCCCGACGGTTTCCGGACGCAGCGGCGCGCCGGTTTTCTGTCCGAACCCGAAGCCTTCCAGAGTGTTCCTGAGGTTGGGCTCTCCCAGTTCAAGCGCGATTTTCGCCGTTCCGATGTTGCTGGACTGCTGAATGATGTCCGAGACGGTCAGTATTCCCAGCGGATGGGAATCCCGGAGGAGCTTCCCCGCATAGTACCAGCGTCCATGCTCGCAGTCGAAACGGGTTTCCGGGGTGACGATGCCGTGGTCGAGGGCGGCGGCGATCGGGAAGGGCTTCATGATGGAGCCCGGTTCGAACGCCATTTCCGCGACCGGGTTCCGGGAGGTGACCTCTTTGAGAGTGGAACGGTCGTTGGGATTGAAGGTCGGACGCTGGGCCACCGCGATGATGTCGCCGGTATAGGGATCGGCCATGACCGCGTAGGCGCGGACGGCTTTCGTGCTTTCCATGAGCTTGTCGATTTCCTCTTCCAGAATCGCCTGGATCGGCTCGCGGATCGTCAGATAAATATTGTAGCCGTCCTGTTCCTTCTTCTTGGAGATTTCACCGAAGGCGAGAGGAATTCCGTCGCGGCTTCTTTCATACTTCATTTTGCCGGCTACGGAACTCATGTTCCGGTCGTAAAACTTTTCCAGTCCGCTTTTCGCGATGACGCGGTCGCGGTCGATGGTGGTGAAACCGAGAATATTGGACAGCATTTCATTCTTCGGATAGATCCGCTTCATGTTCACGATGCACTTGACCCCGCGGATCTTTGCCTTGATGATGTTGAAGCGGATTCGTTCGAATTTATTGAATTCGATGTAGTTGTCGATCAGGACATACCGGCGCTCGACCACTTTCCGGGTGCCGTCTTTTTCTGTGACAATGGTTTTTTTCCGGTTCAGCTGGCGGAACAGGCGCTCTTCATCGACGGACAGCTCCTTGGCAAGAAACGCGGAGGTCTCGCGGCATTCCTTTTCACTGGTGATCGCGGAGGGATCTCCGATCACGCAGCCGTAGGGCGTGTTGCCCACCAGCAGATTTCCGTAATAATCGAAGATTTCCCCGCGGATTCCGTCGTTTTCCTTTTCGATCGTGTATTTCGCTTTGGCTTTGGTGAACAGTTCTTCATGGCGGAGAACCTGAACCGTGTAAAGATGGCAGACCAGAAGGATGAAAAGAATCCCGAAGAGCCAGCAGGCCACTTTGATGCGAATGCCGATGCTTCTGTATCCGGTCATGGTTCACCTTGGAAAAACATTTCAGCGGTTCCTGCTGATTTGTGCATATTCACCCGCGGTCCGCTTTTTCGCTCCGCTTTCCGACGAGAGCTTCTGTTTCAACACTTTTTTGCGGGGGATCGGAGGATCCATCAGGGAAACATAGGAGATCTGACGGTAGTCCGCCTCGCGGAGACCCAGCTGGTAGCGGGTGATTTTTTCACTGATGCTCGGCCAGGCGGTCAGCTCCTCGCGACGGTTCCGCAGGTTGTATATCTGGATGTTGAGTTCCTTGAGCTGGGTCTTGATCTGGGCGGAACGTTTGTTGAGCGCCTCGATCTTCGCATTGAAGTTGATCCGGTAGGCGACTGCGCAGAAGATCAGCAGACAAATCAGGCTGATCCGTACGGCAAATCCCAGCAGCCATGGTTTGGTGTGATGCGTCCGGACCGGCGTGATATGTTCAACGCCGTCGTTCTTCAGTGGCCTCGTGTAAGTGTTCATAGTGTCCGCCTGTCTATAATTAAAATTAGCTGATTGATCTTTGTCATCCGAGTTTCCGCGCCCCCCGGAGTTTGGCGCAGGCCGCCCTCGGATTGGTCCGGAGTTCGTCCTCTTCCGCCGTGACCGGCTTCCGGGTCAGTATTGTCAGTTTCGGCTGCCAGTTGCAGATGCATACCGGACATCCCGGCGGGCATTTGCACTTTTCGGCCATATCGTTCATAAATCTTTTGACGATGCGGTCTTCCAGAGAATGAAAGCTGATCACCGCCAGCACTCCGCCCGGATTCAACAGTCCCATCGCGGCTTCCAAGGCTTTCCGGAGCTGTCCGAGCTCGTCGTTGACTTCGATCCGGATGGCCTGAAAACAAAGGGTCGGAGCCGGAGGCGCCCCGCGGCGCACGGACCGTCTCAGCACTCCGCTGCAGACTTCCGCAAACTGGAAGGTCGTCTCAAACGGCTTTTCCGTCCGTCTCTCTACTACCGCACGGGCCAGAAAACGCGCTTCGCGAAGTTCTCCGTATTCGCGGAAAATCCGTTCGAGCGCCCTTTCGTCGTATGTGTTCAGGACCCGGGCCGCGGTCAGTTGCGCGCCGTTGTCCATCCGCATATCGAGCGGACCGTTGGAGCGGAAGGAAAAACCCCGCTTCGGATCGTCGATCTGCGGCGAAGAGACACCGAGGTCCAGCAGGATGGCGTTCGCGCCGTCCCATCCGGACTGTTCCGCAACACGGGCAATATTCGCGAAGTCGCTCTGGACCAGAGTAATCCGGTCGGCGGCGAATGCGAGATTCTTTCTGCTTTGCTCAATGGCCTCGGGATCGCGGTCCAGCCCGAGAAGGAGCGCGTCCGGATTCTGCCGGAGAATTATGGCGCTGTGGCCGCCCCGTCCAAGCGTGCCGTCGATCAGGCGGAACTTGCCGGAAGTCTTGCCGTCCGTGAGGAGGGCGACTGTCTGCGCGGCGAGAACCGGAATATGACTGAATTCGGTATGTCCGGAATTCATCTTACCGTTCTCCCCTGGGTTCCGGCAGTTCGTTGATCCGCTGCATGACATCGAAGAAATCGCTGTTTTCGCTTTCGTTCAGGGCCTGCCAGCCTTCCGGCGTCCAGAGCTGGATGTGCCAGAAGGCTCCGACCATGACCACTTTGTCCCCGAAGCCGCCGTGTTCCATCAGCTTCTGCGATATCTGAACCCGGCCCTGTTTATCGCACACGCAATTCTGCGCGCGCGAAGCGCAAAGCGCCAGGTCCCGCAGCTGGCGGGCGTCCGCAAGGGACATTTTCTGGGCTTTGAGAATCACCTGTTCGTAGAAAGTCTCCTTCGGGATCAGCTGCACGATATGTTCTTTGGCGGGAAGAAGATAGAAAACGGTTTCCCCCTCTTTCCTGCGCCATTCCGAAGGGATGGCGACACGGCGCTGGGAGTCGATCGTATGTGTAAAATGATCGACAAAGCAAAATTGTTCTTTCAGTTCCGCCATTCAACCCCATCCATCTCTTTTTCGCACCTAATCTCCCCTAACCACCCCTATTTTACCCCTGAATTCTCCTTTTGCAAGCTTTTTTTTCAAAAAAAATGATTTTTTTGGAGTTTTTTTT
>CAYWZD010000229.1:0-6553 GCA_964462755.1 uncultured Victivallales bacterium
TTCGACAGCCAGCGTTTCTCCTCCTTCATCATCGGACCCGACGAGCTCGGAAAAACGCTTACCCTCCTGAAGGAATACATTTTCAAGACCACTACCCCCGGCGGCGTTGAATTCAAAACGACGCCCGACATGCCGAACTTTCAGGCCGGACTCAAGGAACTCAACGGCAAACTCTGTCTTATCGCGGTCAACACTTCCCTGAAGGATGTGAGCGCGGAATTCACCTTGCAAAAGAAATTCTCCGGCAAACTTTTCGTCGCCGGGGAAAACCGGGCGGTTCAAGTGAACAATGGAAGTTTCTCGGACAACTTCGCGCCCAAGGTCACTCATGTTTATCTGTCGGATGAAACACTGGCGAATCAGGTTCCGAACGTTCAGGCAACCATCGACGCCATCCGGAAACTTCGGGAAGCGCGAAAGAAAAAAGGAAATCTTCTCGGCATGGGCGAAATGCTCGAAGTGGAATACGATCTTTACGGGAAAGGCGAAATTCCCGCGAATGTCCCGAAAATTACGGCTTCCTCCGATCAGAAATTCTATATGACCCAGCAAACGGGGTCCCTCTATTATCTGGTGGACGGCCTCACCGCCCCCAACCGCCCGGAATACACGTGGTCTCCGATCGCAACAGACAAGTCGCCGTGGATTGAATTCATTCTTCCGAAAGCCTCTCCGTTGAAGGAACTGCGGCTGTATACGCCTCACGGAAACCTCGTCTCCTGCAAGATCACAACCGGAGCCGGAAAAATGTACAGTGTTGAAAACAACACGAAGGATGTGATCACCGTTCCGCTTTCCGGAGAAACGGCGGACAGAGTCCGCATTGAAATCCTCAGGCACAAGGTCCCGGGAGAGCTTCCGGGAGATGTCATAGGAAAACGTCTCCTCACAGAAGTGGAACTCTATTGATTTCCAGACCGTCCCGGCCGAACGCTAACGGGACGGTTTCATTTTTCAGGGGCGGATTCCACATTTTTCCGGTTGCACCAGACATGATAGATCATCGGGATCAGGTATTTGATGATCGCCGCGGTCGGAACGGCGAAGATCATGCCGGCGATACCGGCGAAAAGGCCGCCCAGCAGCACGACAATAATCGTTTCCAGCGTGGTCAGGCCGATGGCCCCGCCGACCAGGGACGGATACAGGAACAACTGTTCAAGAATTCCGTTGATCGCGACGTAGGTCAGGCACACCCCCAGCAGCATCCCGAACGTGTTGGAGCCGCCGAAGGTGATGCAGACCAGCACGGTCAGCAGAAAACTGCCCACCGGTCCCAGGAAAGGCAGCAGGATCGTCAGGCCCGCAACCATCGCCAGCAGCGGCGCATACGGCACGGAAAACAATGAAAACGCGGTCACATACAGAATCGTTTCGATAATGATGATCCAGAGGTAGCCGCGAATCCAGCGGCGGAGCATCAGGGCGATCCGGTCGATGATCTCGATCGCCTCGCGGCGGGAAGCCTCTGTAACAGACGGCAACCAATTGGAGCCGAAAATGCCCCGGACATACCACGCCCCCACGCTGTCGTCCTCTCCGGAAGAAGACGCACGGCTCATGTAATACGCCATCCCGTGCAGGAAATAGAAAAAGAAAAACACACAGAGCAGCAGATCGAAAGCGAACACGCCCAGGCTGGTTGCCATGGAAATGATTCCGGAGAGAACCCCCTTCCCCTGCGTGACCATGACGCCGGCAAACTCCTTGTAATTCTTCTGGAGATACTCGCGGACGGCAGGACGGAGCGATGTAATCATGTCGCGGAAAGAGGAGAACGAATGAGAGGTTTTCTCCGAAGACGGATCGGAAGGGGTCTCCTTCGATGATTTGTCCTTTGAAGATTTGACCGCCGAAGATTTGTCCGCGGGCTTCGTCGCGCCGGAAGAACCGGATGTTTCGGAGTCGATCCAGTCCGTAAGCGCCTTTTCCGCTCGCATCACGAGCGTGCTGTTGCTCGCCCACTGCGTCAAATGATTTCCGAAGCGCACGGCGTTCGGGATCAGAAGAACCACGACAAGCATCAGCACCAGGACGATTCCCAGAAACACGGTGACCAATGCGGCGATCGTGGAAACCGTCACCAGACGCGCCCGTTCCGCTTCGGCCCTTTCTTTCTGCGAAGGCTCCTTTGCCCCTGCAAGCCGGACCCGGAGCTTCCGCACGGGTTCATAGAGAATACCGAGTGCGTGACAGACCGATTTGACCGGACGGAACTGGAAAATACGATTCTCGAAAAGCTTCTCCAGCGGAAGAAAGAAATAGGCAAGAATCAAACCGAAGATCAGGGATTTGAGAAAAGTCGCGGCCAGAATGAAAACCAGAATGACAACCAGCGCAACCGCAATCCCTGCCCAAGTTCCCGAAACCGAAGCTTTCCCGGAACCTTTTTCCGGAGAACCCGTTTTTCCCGCATTTTCTTCCCTGTCCGGTGTTTTACTCATCTGCGCCTCATCCTTTTTCAAAAAATATAGCATAGCCGGAATGTTTTGCAATCCACAGCCCTCTTTCCATTTGCAAAAATATTCCCGGCGATGTATTTTTCCAGATGTCTTGCCATATCGCAAATTTCCGACAAAACAGAGGGATCAACATGGACCAGACTCTTGCACTCGCACTGAATGAAATAAAAAAATACCGTCTCGATACGGACTGGGTTCTCGAACCGGAACTGCCTTCCTTCGAAATCCGCTTTTCCAAAGGCAGGGGACTCGTCGCAGCGCCCGATCCGCTGGAACTTCTGTATGGCGTTTACGACTTCGCCGAACATTTCGGCGGCTATTTCTTTTTCGAACCCGGCCGCGACCGCTTCGATCCGGAAAGAAAAGCGAAACCGTCCGACGGCATCGCGGTCAGGGCGCGCAAGCCGCTCCTGAAACGCCGCGGCTTCATTCAGGAGTTCCCGTTCAACGACGAGACCCCGGACCTCTTCGACTGGATGGCCAAGAACAAGCTCAACTACCTGCTGGTATGGATGAAATATTACGACCTCCTTCCGGATGAACTCAAGGAAGCCGCCGCCGTGCGCGGAATCGAAATCGAGAGCGGACATCATAACTTCGACTACTGGATTCCGGGCGCGAAATACGGAAAGACACATCCCGAATTCTTCGCCGAGATCGGCGGGAAACGCATCGATCCGTCCGGCGGAAAATCCGCCCTTCTCCTCAGCGAACAGCTCTGCACGACCCATCCGGCTCTCCGGGCCGAAATCGTGAAAAACATGGTCGAATATTGCGGAAAACATCCGGAAATCAAAACCATTTCACTGGTCCCCAACGACGGATTCGGCTGGTGCGAATGCAAGCAATGTTCCGCGTTCTACGACAAGTCCAAAAAAGGCGACCTCTACAGTCTTTCCGAACATGTATACAAGGCCGATCGCATTTATCACGATCTGGTGCGGGACATCGCCGGACAGCTCCAGAAGAAACGCCCGGACCTTACCGTCACTTTCTGCGCCTATGTCAATTACTGCGCCCCCTCGGAAGACTTCACTCTCGAAAAGGGGATGGCCGTCCACATGGCCCCTTACTGGCGCTGCATCAACCACACCATCGACGATCCGGACTGCCCGATCAATTCCCATTACGCCGACGACCTCCGGAAATGGGCGGAATGCAAACGCGGCGGAGAAGTCAACGTCTATGAATACTTCATGGGCGTGAACTTCTACCTTTCGCTCCCGATGATCCATTTCCGCGAACTGTTCCATGAAATGAAGTGGTATGCGGACAACCGCATCGACGGAATCCTCACACAGTTCCACATCCCGCACTGGACCGTCTACGGCATGAATTACGTGCTCATGGGCAAGGCCGCCCGGGACGAGGACGCCGACGAATCCATCCGCGCGCTTTATCTCCGGCTGTTCGGGAAGGACGCGGCGGAAGCGGAACAATTCTACCGGCAGGCCAAGTCGCTGGTGTCGGACGCGGGTCACTGTCACATCCCCTACCCGTATTCCCTGCTGAACCGGACGAAAATCGGCAACTGCGAATCGCTCGAAAAGAGCGCAAAAGCCCTGTTTGGAAAGAAACCGGACGATCCGTTCCGCGCCGAGCTGGTGATCTGGACTGAATATCTTTGCCGTTTCAAACGTCTGTTCGACCAATATCATGAAGGCAAACTTCAGGAAAAGGACGTATGCGAATTCCTGGACTGGATTCACTCGCACAGAGATTCCAGGGTGTTTGTGCACGATAAATTCGACATGTATTTCAAGGCGCTGTCCTCCGCTCTCCGGAACGGCACGGAATGGCTCCATTTCAATCTCGACTGGGAAGACAACTACATTCGGAAACACCGGGAGATTCTCGGCTGAAACAACAGGGTTCCCCGCATGAGGAAAATCATTCACATCGACATGGACGCATTTTATGCCTCGGTCGAGGCGCGGGACAATCCGTCGCTGCGGGGCAAGCCGCTGATCGTCGGAGGACAGCCCCACTCGCGCGGCGTGGTCGCCACCTGTTCCTACGAGGCACGGAAGTTCGGAATCCATTCCGGCATGGCTTCGAGCCGCGCATACCAGCTGTGCCCCGAAGCCATTTTCCTGAAGCCGCGCTTCGAAGCGTATTCGGAGGTCTCGCACCAGATCCGTTCCATCTTTCTGGATTATACCGACCTCGTCGAACCGCTCTCGCTCGATGAAGCCTATCTGGATGTCACGGTCAACAAACGCGGCATTCCCTATGCCACGCGGACCGCGCGCGAGATCAAAAGGCGCATCCGGAAGGAGACCGGCGGACTGACCGCCTCCGCCGGCGTCTCCTACAATATGTTTCTGGCAAAAATCGCCTCCGATCTCCGCAAACCGAACGGACTGACGGTGGTCCGTCCGGAAGATGCGCACGAGATCCTCATGAAACTGCCCATCGGCAAATTCTACGGAATCGGACCGGTCACGGAAAAATTGCTGGCCGACAGAAAAATCCGGACCGGCTCGGACCTCATCCGTCTGACGCGGGCGGAACTCTGCGCCCTGCTCGGAAAAAGCGGGGAATATTATTACGAGGTCGTGCGCGGAAACGACGACCGCGAGGTCACTCCCGAACGGGAGCACAAGTCGCTCGGCACGGAATGCACGTTCCAGCACGACATCACGGACTTGACGGAACTGGTTTCCACGGTCGCCGGACAGTCCGCCGAAGTTTCGGATGAACTCCGGAAAAATGAACTCGCCGGAAAAACCGTCACGCTCAAAGTGAAATTTTTCGACTTCCGCACCATCACGCGGAGCCGGAGCCTCGATTCACACATCGACGACGCGGAGACCATCAGCGAAACGGCCCGCGATCTTCTGCTGAAAACCGAGGCTGGAAAAATCCCCGTGCGGCTGATCGGCGTGACGGTTTCCAACTTTCACGATCCGGAGCCGGAAGAAAACGACGGCAGGGATTTCTTCCAGCCCGAATTCGATTTCGGGGAAGAGTTGTAAGCGTTTCCCGGAAAATCCCCACAAGAAATGGTTCCGAACTCATATTGAGGGCGAATCATTTTTCACGCGGAAACGGCGGCGGAAGGCGGCGGGCGAAACTCCGGCTTTTCCCTTGAACCAGTTGGAAAAGTAAAACTCGTCACAGAAGCCGCAGAGCATGGCAATCTCCTTCACGCTTTCATCGGTGTTTTCCAGATACTGCCCGGCGGCGCGGAGACGGAGCTTCTGCACATAGGCGTAAGGAGTGGTCCCCCAGTCGTTCCGGAAAATCCGAAGGGTCTGGGCGGGCGACTTGCGGATCAGGGAACAGAGCTGACGCAGCGTCACTTCGCGATTCCAGCGGGACTCCAGAAAGGAACGGAGCGCGAGCCCCTCCGGAGATGACCGGTCATCCCCATATTCCATGCGGTATTTCCCCAGGAGAGCCAGTATCCGGTGAAGCTGAAGGGCAAAATTCAGATAGGTGTCCGGGGAACCTTCCCGGAGAATTTCCATCCCGCGTTTGAACTCGGGATACAGCGGACATTGCGGAAAATAGAAACAGCCCCGCAGGGAATAGGCGTCGCAAAGGGCGTTCAGGAGAGGGCCGGAGAGGTTGAACCAGATTTTTTCCCACGGAGCGGAGGGAGCCGCGCCGTATTCATGTTCGATTTGAGGCTGGATAAAGTAGACGTCGCCGCCTTGCGGCGCGTAATCGTGCCCGCCGATGCGGAGGTAACCATGTCCGGAGATCACATATTCCAGCACGAAAGTATCGAAGAAAGGACCGCGCCGAATGTAATAGGAAGGGTCCGGGTGAGTGATCCCCGCCAGCTGGAGGACATAACCGGGGTCCGTGCCTGAAGCCGGAAGGGTAATGAACGATTCGTCAAATGGAAGACCGGGCATTTATAAAATCTCCTGAAACGATCATAATCCTCATGCTTTTCATTTTATTTCTATTGCATGATATTTCAAAAACGGTTATAATTTATATCGCACAGAAATCATTTGCAAGGAGAAAAAAAATGAATATCCCGAGAAGCGAACACCCGAGACCGCAATTTCTGCGGAAAGAATGGCTGAACCTGAACGGAGAATGGACCTTCCGTTTCGATCCGGGCAAAAGCGGAA
>CAYWZD010000230.1:0-6552 GCA_964462755.1 uncultured Victivallales bacterium
AGCACAACTGGTTTTGGTCCAGTTAGTTTGGGTTCAAATCCCGACGGGGTAGCCACTTGTTCGGGTTACAAGAACTTTTCTGAATGGTTTCTATAAGGTATCTGTCTTTCCCCGTAGTGGTTACACCTAAAAACGTGATCTTCTCAATATTGGCTGAATAAGCCCTGTTCAAGGGATGCGGCTCCCCCTTCCTCGACGATAAACCGGAAAAGGAAGCCAAATGCACCCGGAGACAGATCAACCGTGCGGTGCAGAAGCTGAACGAAATCATGAAATCCCGGGAAAACACGCTGTCCACCACCGCCGGAAAAGCTTGACGCAGAGCCCCTGCCGTGGTATATTCCCGAACCAACACAGGGAGGAGTTCATGAAGATCGTTTGTCCGGGCTGTCACCAGCATTATGAAGTGGATGAAAACTATATTGGACGTTCCGTCACGTGCCAGGTCTGCGGAAAAAACATTAAAGTTTTGAAGCCGGTCAGAGTTGACGAAATGAGCTTTTCTCCGTCATCCACCACAGAAGACAAATCGATCGGAAAAATATACTGGCATGCAGGAATTGCCTTTTTGCTGTTCCTTATCATTTTTTCCTGCTTGTATTTCGTCATGAACAACACGCAGGCATCCGGAAACAGCACGGACGCGAAATCCGCCGGGCTGCACCAATTCAAAGAAAATTCTTCCGGGAATCTTGTTTTTGACGATCCTTTCCCGATGAAATTGGTCGATGATAAGGATTGTATTCTCGCGTATCAAAAAAATGGGTATAACATATTCAAGCTCGCCATGGGATCGGGTTTATTCCAGTATGTGTTTGTTGACTCCGCTTCGAACAAGATACTGAGGGTTGTCGAACTTCTTCCTCTCACTTCTTCCGATTCCGCCAATGGCGGTCTGATTCTCCTTTCCAACGCCAGGACCCGCCTTGGACTGAAACTGGAGAGTGTTTCCGAAAAAGACCAGAAGTTCGTTTTTCTGGACATGCCGGATAAAAATAATCCGTCCCGATGCCGGAAAATCGTTATTGACAAGGCACGGGACACATGGGACTCGGAGAGCGACCCGAAAGGAAGAACGATCCGGATCACCTATTACCTGCATCCATTGCCCGGGAAAAGTCAAATGTAAAGAATCCTGTTCCGTTGGCAACCTCCGCGCAGTTGAACTGCGGCGGAGGTTTTTTTGTCCTCCTTCATGACAAAAAAAAACAGCCGGGAAATCCCGGCTGGAACGATCTGTAAGAAGGACAGAACTACCATTATTGGTTTTCCATCTCCTTCGTTTCCTTTTCGGCCTGCTTTGAAAGATCCAAATCGTAATAGTAAATTCCACACATTTCCCCTGCAACTCCCAGCTCTGCCACTATACGGATTGCTCTGTTTCCCTGCCTCCATTCAAAAACTCGTTTATCGGGAGAATCCTCTGTTTTCTGGAATTTGCATTTATAGATATCCTCAAGGATTTTTCTGACGGCATCCTGTTCCGCAAACGCATCTTTCATTGAATTGAAAGATTGAGTGCCTCCTATCTGGCAAATCTTCCGGGTCTTCGGGGTAGCCAGAAGCGTAAAGTCTGTATAACCACGAAATTTTCCCTTCGCCGCGAATGAACTTCCAAGCAGAATTCCGATTTTCATCACTTTCAACCCGGAAGGAATATCCCCTCCAAGCGTCTGCCAGAACGCGGACTCGATCTTACGCTGCGGACCATTCGCGGACGCGGTTTGCGAAACGCCCGGTTCCTGCGCTTCCTTTTTGCTCTGATCCAAGAGACGATCGTCTATGAAAGTAATTTTCACTTCGTATTTGGAATCAACCTCATCCACGGAAATACTGACAGCCCGGTCTTTCTGGAAAAGAGTATAGGAATTTTCATGGAGAGAAGCCGGCGCTTTCTTGAAGCGGCCCGCGTAAGTTCCCCCATAAATTTTCAGGACGTTTGCCTGCTCTTCAAGAGCCTCGGCTTTTGAATTGAAAGTCTGCGAGGCACCAATCCAATAAATTTTGCGGGTCAGGGGAGTCACCATCACATCATAGTCGCCGAACCCACGAAACTTTTCCCTGGGGTTATAGAAAATACAGACCAGGCCGTTGCGCCGCTTCTCTTCCAGACCGCCGACAACTTCTTTCCCAAGCGTCTGCCCGAACGCGGACTCGATTTTCTGCTGTGAACCATCCGCGGACCCGGCTTGCGAAACGTCCGGTTCCTGCGCTTCCTTTTTGGCCTGCCGAGAGAGATCAACGTCCACAAAAATAATTTTTACTTCGTATTTGGAATCAACCTCATCCACGCAAACCTTGATAGCCCGTTCTCCCTGGAAAAGAGTATAATCATTATCATCAGGGGAACCCGGCGCTTTCTTGAAGCGGCCCGCGTAAGTTCCTCCATAGATTTTCAGGACGTTCGCCTGCTCTTCAAGAGCCTCGGCTTTTGAATTGAAAGTCTGCGAGCCATCAATCCAATACACTTTTCGGGTCAGGGGAGTCACCATCACATTAAAGTTGCCGAACCCACGAAACGTTTCCCTGGGTTCATAGGAAATATTGACAAGGCCGTTGCGCCGCTTCTCTTCCAGACCGCCGACAACTTCTTTCCCAAGCGTCTGCCCGAACGCGGACTCGATTTTCTGCTGTGAACCATCCGCGGACCCGGCTTGCGAAACGTCCGGTTCCTGCGCTTCCTTTTTGGCCTGCCGTGTGAGAATGATGTCCGCGAAAAGAATTTTCACTTCGTATTTGGAATCAACTTGATCCACGGAAACACTGACAGATCGGTCTCCCTGGAAAAGAGTATAGTCATTCTCGGCAAGAGAAGCCGGCGCTTTCTTGAAGCGGCCCGCGTAAGCCTCCTCGTAAATTTTCAGGATGGCTGCCTGCTCCTCAAGGGCCTCGGCTTTCGAATTGAAAGTCTGAAAACACTCAATCCAATAAATGTTGCGGGT
The DNA here is from genome assembly GCA_964462755.1 of uncultured Victivallales bacterium. Lineage (GTDB taxonomy): Bacteria > Verrucomicrobiota > Lentisphaeria > Victivallales > UBA1829 > SIG94. The sequence continues at coordinate 2,943 of CAYWZD010000230.1, forward strand.
CCGGGGAGTCACCATCACATTAAAGTTGCCGAACCCACGAAACTTTTCCCTGGGTTCATAGAAAATACAGACCAGGCCGTTGCGCCGCTTCTCTTCCAGAGCGTCGACAACGTCTTTCCCAAGCGTCTGCCCGAACGCGGACTCAATCTTATGCTGCGGAACATTGACGACACGCGCCATTTGCTTTTCCAGCTCCTCCGCTTCCTTTTTGGCTTGCTGTTCCAGATCAAGGTCCTTCACGGCAATAGAGACTTCGTATTTGGAGTCGATGGCATTCAAGAAAACGGAAAACGTTCTCCTCTTCTGGAAAAGAATGAAAGAAGCATTCCGGGAAGAAGAGGAACTGGACTTGAACTTTCCGCGGTACGCTCTCTCGCAAAGTTTCAGGATCGCGTTCACTTCATGAATGGCTTCGGCCTTCGAATTGAAAACCCGTGAGCAGCTTTCAGAATAGATTTTGCGGGTTATGGGCGTAACTTCCGCAAAGTAATTGCCGAACCCATGAAACTTTTTCTCGGGTTCATAGAAAACCATCACCCGCTTTCCACTCCGTTTCACATCCAGCCCGCCGACAACGCCTTCTCCCAGTTTCTGTCCGAACGAAGGCCCGATTTTACGCGACGACTTATCGGCGTCGCCGGTTTGTGAACCGGCCGATTCCTCCGCCTCCTTGTCGGCCAGCTTTCTCAGATCACTGTCCATCAGGGAAACAATGACTTCATATTTGGAACCATCCCCACTCACGGTAATGGATAAAATCCTCCCTGCGCGGACAAGAGAAAAAACAGTCTCCCCGGAGGAAAAAGTATCTTTCTCGAACTTGCCACTGTAAAACCTTTCATAAATTTTCTGGAGGGCTTCCGCCTTCTCAAGGGCGTCATACTTCGAACTGAAAGCCTGTGAGCAGCGGATAAAACAAACTTTACGGGTCTTCGGCGTCACCAGCACAAGATAGTTTTCGAAACCGCGAAGTTTTTCTGTGGGCTCAAATGTAATCCTGACAAGCCCCTCGACCTGGTCCTCATCCAGCGCGCCGAGGACTTTTTCCCCCAGCGTCTGCCCGAACGCGGACTCGATTTTCCGCTGTGAAAATGCGGAAACACAAAGGACCGCCAAAAGAATCGCAAAAAGTTTTTTCATGAATCCCTCCATAATTTTCATAAAAATAAAACAACATTATAAAAAATCAAGATGGATTTTCAATTGATTCCAGTTTTTTACAAACCAAGACACGCGCATTTTTTTCATTCACAGCAACAATCGGCAACTGTCCGCGTTGACAAATCCTGCGTAATTGAACTATGACGGAGGTTTTTTTATGGCTTATACGCTAAATGACACGTCGATCTCCATTACGGTGGACGACAGCGAATACAACCGGTGCATGAATTCCCTCTCGCAAACGGCGGAAAAGAGTTTCCAGACGATTGCAAAACTCGCGGAACTCTATCTTTCCGCTATCCCCTCACGGGAAATCATTCGCAACAATGACAGCACACATCCTTGATTATTTTGAAAGAAGCGCTATTTTATGAACACTCAATCTATTCTGGAAGGAATCGTTTATGAACAGCAATTCATGGAAATTGGAAACCCTTGCGGTACAAGCCGGATATACTCCGGAAAACGGGGCTCCCCGCGTTACCCCCATCGCCCAGTCCACCACTTATAAATATGACGACGCACAGAGCGTGGCCGATCTGTTCGACCTCAAACGCCCCGGCTTCTTCTATACCCGTCTGGGCAACCCGACCGTCGATTGCTTCGAAAAGAAAATCGCCGCGCTGGAAGGCGGAACCGCGGCAGTCGCCACCAGTTCCGGCCAGAGCGCCAATGCGCTGGCCCTGCTGAACATCGCAAGTTCGGGAGACCACATCGTGGCGGTCTCCAGTCTTTACGGCGGAACGGTTTCCCTTTTTTCAAATACATTCAAAAAAATGGGAATCGAATTCACATTCGTCCTGCCGACCGCGTCACCGGAAGAAATCGCAAAAGCAATCCGTCCGAACACCAAGGCGATTTTCGCGGAGATGCTGGCCAATCCCGCACTGGTGGTGCTGGACATTGAGAAGATGGCGGCGGTCGCCCACGAAAACGGATTGCCGCTGGTAGTCGACAACACCTTCCCGACCCCGTTCCTCTGCCGTCCGTTCGAGTTCGGAGCGGACATCGTAACCCATTCCACGACCAAATATATCGACGGACACGCCGTCAGCCTCGGCGGGATCGTGGTGGAAAAAGGCGGGTTCAACTGGGGCAACGGAAAGTTTCCGGAGTTGGTCGAACCCGATGAAAGCTATCACGGGACCGTCTACACACGCGACTTCCCCGCGTGTCCCTATGCCACGAAACTCCGGGTCCAGTGGATCCGCGACATCGGCAACCCGATGATGCCTTTCAACGCGTTCCTCTCGATGCTCGGCTGCGAAACGCTTCATGTCCGCATGGAGCGTCACTGTCAGAACGCGCTGGAAATGGCCCGTTTTCTGGAATCCCATCCGAAAGTCGGCTGGGTCAACTACCCCGGACTGGAGTCCAGCAGCCAGCACGCACTGGCAAAGAAATATATGCCGAAAGGTTCCAGCGGCGTGCTCTGTTTCGGAGTCAAGGGCGGAAGCAAGGCCGGGGAAAAGGTGATGAATTCGCTCAAACTGGCGGCCATCGCCGTTCACGTGGCGGATTTGCGGACCTGCGTTCTTCATCCGGCCAGCATGACGCACCGTCAGCTGAATGAAAAGGAACTGATCGCGGCAGGGGTCTTGCCGGATCTGATCCGTCTGTCCGTCGGACTGGAGCACATCGACGACCTGAAGGCGGATTTCGACCAGGCATTGAACGCCTGATCCTGTCTCCCCTCAAAAAATACAGCCGTATGCGGCCCGGCAAAAAACGGGTTTCATACGGCTGATTTCTTGTGATCCTGCGATCAGCGGAACCATGTCCAGAATTTCCACCAGACCTTCGCCGGCTTCCGTTTTTTCGCCGGGGCGGATGGAGGAGATGACGGTGCGGGCGGAGCCGGAGGAGGCGCGGCGACCGGCGGCGGGGGCGGAGAAGGTTTCTGTCGGGCCGGGCGTTCCGGTTCGGGAGGAGACGGCGGTAAATTATTGTAGAAATGATCTTTGAAATCGGGTTTCATCCCGATGGCTTTTCTGGAAATCTTGACCGTGTTTGTCGCAAAGTCCTTTTCGGCTTCCGTTACGGTAAGTTCGCTCACATCGTTTTTCCGCGCTTCTTCCGGAACCCGGTTGGTCATGAACTGCGGAGGGGGAACCGGCTGCTGAACCACAGACGGAGACTCCGCCGGAGGAGGCGCGGCGACCGGCGGCGGGGAAGGAGCAACAGGCGGGGGCGTCTCTTTCACAACGGCGTCAGCATCCATAATCACGAAAAGAGCATTACAGTCAGGACAAACCGCAGTCTCTCCGAGAAATTTGGCAGAGACTTCAAACCGTTCCCCGCACTTGGTACAGGCAGTGGTAATGTCGTTTTTCACCGGCACATCCGGCTTTTTTTCATTGGGCAAAGCTAGAACGAACGTAAAATTACATCCGGAGCATTCGGCCGACTGTCCGAGGTATTCGGGCGGAATTTCATATTGCATTCCGCA
>CAYWZD010000231.1:0-6506 GCA_964462755.1 uncultured Victivallales bacterium
TTACGCGTGTCTCTCCCAGACCACCTTGAACGCGGACGACGTGGCGCGGATGGGGCGGCGGCTGAAAGAGAAACTGCCTCATCTGACCTTCGCCGCGGAAGTCTGTTTCGCCACGCGGGACCGTCAGCTGGCGGTAAAGACGCTGACCGGACAATGCGACGTGATTCTGGTGGTCGGCTCGGAAAAGAGCTCGAACACGCGGCGTCTCTACGAAACGGCCGTTGCGTGCGGGGTCCGCGCCTACCGGCTGGCCGGCGCACAAGAGTTCACTCCCTCGATGATCGCGGGGGCGAAATGCATAGGGATCACCTCCGGGGCGTCCGCGCCAGAGGCGCTTGTCCGCGAGCTGCTGGAAACGGTGGAACGCTGTCCCTGATTGCGAACTTCCCGCTCATCCGTGAAAGCGCCGGAGACATTCCAGATTGAGCAATTTGGTTTCCACTTTGACCCGGAGAGGTTTTTCTGGAAGCCCGTCCTCGATCATCCGGATCAGATTTTCGGCAGCGACCCGGCCCATCTGTTCGAGCTGCTGGTCAACCGTGGCGAATTCCAGCCGGTTGCTGAGATAGGGAAGGCCGCCAAAACCGGCAACCACGATTTTCCCCACCCGTTCCGGGAAACGCCGCAGCAATTCGGTCAGCACGAAAAGGGCGTCATTGTCATTTTCGGTCACAATCGCGGTCACGGAAGGAAACTTCTCGAAAATCTGCGGCAGGACATATTCCGCGCTTCTGGGTTCTCCATCGTTTCCAAGGAAGAAGCGTTCTTTCCAGTCCGGGATTCCGGCTTCGCGGAGAATGTCTTTGAAAGCCCGGTGACGCTCTCCGCCGTTCCAGCCGTTCCAGCCGCTCAGATTGGTCAGGAAAAAAGCGATGTCGCGATGTCCGGCCGCCAGGATTTCTTTCATCATCCGGCATGCCCCGCCGTAGTTTTCGGAACTGACCGAATGATGAACGGTGTCGGTCTCCGGGAATTCCTGATTGACATGAATCACCGGAATCCCTTCCGGAGCCTGGATCGGCCCGTATCCCATGGTCAGAATTCCCTGAAACGGCGTGCTTTTGAATCCGTCCAGAGTGTGCTGAAGATATTGCAAAGGAGGATTGAGAATGGATACGATGTATTTTTTGAGAAGGGCGTAATCGACCGCCCCCTTGAGAATGATCGATGAGTAATTGGCCTTCACCGTTCCGAGGAAGGCGATCTGTCCTTTCGGAAAGGGTTCTTCCTGAAGCACACGGGTTCCGCCTCCGCGGACCATTCGTTCCAGAAGTCCTTCGGAAACCAGCGCATCCACCGCGCGGCTGGCGGTGCCGCGCGTGACGCCGAAACGGTCGGCCAGTTCATAGGCGGAGGGAAACCGGGAACCGATCGGATATTTTTTATCCGCCAGTTCATTTTTGAGCGTCCGGACAATTTCCGGCGTAATCGAATAATTCATGAATGCAATCCTTTCCAGCTTGCCATAATATAACCCTAAACTTAGCCGTGTCAAGTTTGTTTAAAAAAATATTTTAACTCCGTTGATTTTTTATTTTGAATATGCTATTTTGAAAATACAAAAGAAAAATTAGTCATGCTATTTCATATAAAGCCAGCCAGACTGAACCTCGCCCCATGGTTCGGATCGGCGAAGGGAAAAGGATAATGAACAATCACAAGTCGAAAATCCGTGTCGAGAATGCCGTTCTTCACTATGAAAAGGAATCCATCCCGCTGCTGTCCGGCGAATTCCACTACTGGCGGGTTCCCCGCGAAAACTGGGAGGCGGTCGCCGACAAGGTCCGGGAACTCGGCCTGAACATGGTCGCTTCCTATGTCCCGTGGAACTATCACGAACTGAGCGAAGGCGTGTATGACTTCACGGGAAAAACCTCTCCGCAGCGCGATCTGGACGGTTTTCTCACTCTGATGCAGAGCAAGGGATTGTATGTAATGATTCGGCCCGGCCCGTACATCTACGCGGAATGGCCCTTCGGCGGAGTCCCGGAGCGAGCCAGCAAATACGCCCGCCTCAGCCCCGAATTCCTGAAGATGAGCCGTCACTACATCGACGCGGTTTCCCAGATCATCGTTCCGCACCAGATCACCCGCGGCGGAACGGTGATCGTCTGTCAGGCGGACAACGAAACATATCCCGAGCTCGAACGCTGCGGCACGGAATGCGGAGCCTTCGCAAAGGACGGCGACTTCAAGGATTTTCTGCGGAAGCGCTACCGGAACGACCTTTCCACCCTGAACCGCGCGTGGCAGAGCCATTATTCCGATTTTTCCGAGCCATGCCTGTTCTTCCACGAGGCGATCGTCGATACGGACCTCCCGATGGCGGAAGTTCTGCTGCCGGACACCCGCGGCCGCGTCCGTTACTACGATTCCCTGATTTTCATCGGAGACTACGCGGCCCGGCTGGTGGGAACCGTAGGCTCCTGGCTGAGGGAAAACGGAATCGACATTCCGCTGGCGGCCAACGGCTGGTCGCCCCTCTATCAGAACTTCAAACAGATGACCGATACGGTGGATCTCTGCGGTTCGGATATTTACCCGTCGCTGTATATCGAAGTGAACGCCCCCGGGCACGTCAGGGACAACTGGTTCTACAATGTGGACATCATCAAGCAGCAGGAGGCCGATTCCTCCCACGGAAACACGTGGTCCGCCGAATTCGAATCGGGCACCGTCATCCCCGAACCGCAGCACCACCGTTTCATCACCCTCTTCTCGGCAGTCAACGGCCTCAAGGGGCTGAATTACTACATGCTGGTCAACCGCGACAACTGGTGTCGGGGCCCGATCAACGAATGGGGGCGGGAAGCCGCGAACTACGGAGCCACGAAGTCGGCGGTTTCCCTGCTGAAGAAATACGAGCCGTGGAATTGTTCCATCCGCAATGACTTCGCCCTTTTCGCGAGCAAGGCGCACCGGGTGACCGATCCGGGCAACTTCATGGCGGTCAGCCGGGGCCTCAAGGAAAGCTGTTTCACGTATTGCTACTTCAATCCGGAGTCGGCCGACGCCCCGAAGGAAACAATTCTGCTGTATGCGGGCAGCGACTGGGTGTTCCCGGAAACGGCGGACAAACTCCGGCGCTTCGTCGAAAACGGCGGAACGCTGATCGCCTTCAACCGTTTTCCGCACTTCGATCCCTCCGGGAAACCTCTGGACCTCGGATTCCTTGAGCCGGACGGCGTCCGCCCCGTTTTCCTTCCGGTGATGATCGGGTCCGGAAAACAGTCCCTCAGGCTCATGGGCCGCGGACATCAGGGAACAAAGGTCAACTTTTTCTATTACAAGCATCCGGAAGGCCTCGAGCCGTTGACCGTGACGCTTTCCCGGGAGTCCGGGGAAATCCTGATCCAGATTCAGAACAATAATGTGGAGACCTTTCCCTTCGGCTATGTCCGACGCCTCGGCAGGGGACGGATCGTGCATCTCGGATGCGGCGCGGACATGGAGGTTCTGAAGATGATCCTGCACTCGCTGGGAGTCCGCCCCGCCGTAGAACACGACACGCCCGGAATCAACGCATCCATTCATGAGCACCGGGACGGACGGAAGTTCCTGTCGGTGATGAACCGTTTCGCCGCTCCGGCGCGTCCGAAGCTCCAGATCAGCGGCATCGGGGACGGAAAACTGGTCTCTCTGGAAGGCAAAGGAACGGTTGTCGCGGGAAAAGAGCCGTTCACGCTCGATATTCCGGGACATGAAGTCGAATTCTGGGAACTGACGGACTTTTCATAAATAGAAAGGATGGAAAAAATGAAAAAGATGAAATGGAATTTCACATTGATCGAACTCCTCGTCGTTGTTGCAATCATCGCCATTCTCGCCGGAATGCTTCTCCCCGCGCTGAATTCCGCACGCAAAAAAGCGAAGGCGATCGCCTGCACTTCCAACCTCAAACAGTTCGGACAGGCCTTCGCCCAGTACAGCGTGGACGGCACGGATTATTTTCCCGCGGCCAAGCAGGAACGGATCTCGGGCGGCAATCTCTGGAGCGCAACGGACGGCCCGATCACTTGGATGATCGCCCTGTATCCTTACTTCAATGTCAAGGTGAACACCTTCGGGCTTTCCTATCAGTATCCGGCCAACTCGGCATACGTCTGCCCCGGAATGATCAACAGAACCGTTCTCGGCTTTCAGGACTACGGATACAATTCTTTTCTCTACGGCCAGAACCAGCTGGTGGGCGGCGGAGTCCAGTATCCCAGTGTTTCCGGTTCATTCGCCGGACAGAAAATCTCGCGGGTCAACCGCGCTTCCGAGTCGCTTCTTATGGTAGACCATATCTACAACCGCACCAGCACGCAGAGCCGTGAATCCGGATGGTTCATCATGACGGAAACCCAGTATGTCAGCTACCGGCATTCCCGGAAAGCCAACGTTCTTTATTCCGACGGACACCTCGCAGCCGAAGGTCCGGACCGTCTGTATCTGAATTATTACTGGGTCGCCTATTTCCCATACAACCTCCAGAACAAAGCCACGGCCTGGGCTTCTGGCGCCGCTCACGGAACCTATACGGGCGGATATGCACCCTATGAATGAGATATGAAAGCAGTGTAATTTTTTCAAAAATCCATCATCCAAATCAAGGAAAAACATGAAACACATCCTTCCAAAAATGCTGCTGTCTCTGGGAATTCTGGGGGGAGCCTTCTCCGGGGAAGCCTACGACGTCCAGAACAAGGCGCTCACTCCGGTCGAATTCGGAAAAGCCCCGGAACATGCGCCGGTTCCCCTCGTGAAAAACGGGAAACCGGACTTCGTCATCGTCACCGACAAAGAGGCGGAAAACCGGATGCGCGGCAAAAACAAGACGCAGAAAAGCATCGAACCCGCCATTGAAATCATTCAGGAAGCCTTCGAAAAATGTACCGGGGTGAAACCGGAAGTCGTCGATGTGAGGGACGCCGCGAAATATCCGCGGATGATCGTGGTCGGTGACTGCTCCATCGCCCGCGAAAACGGCGTGGACGTCTCAAAACTCCCCCCGCAGGGACTCGCGGTGAAGACTTTTCCGAAGGGAATCATCCTGGCCGGAAACGATTCCTCGCTGATCGACGGCTACAACCTGAAACCGCTGGAAGGCCGCGGCTCCAGCACCGGCACAAAGTATGCCGCCTACGACTTCGCGGAACGCTTCCTCGGGGTGCGTTATTTCTTCCCCGGCGAATACGGCACGCTCTGGCCGGAAATCAAGGACCTGACCCTGACGCCCGTTTCCTACACGGATGCCCCTTATTTCGATACGCGCGGAGGACAATGGTATCTCGGCAGCCAGACGACCGGCACCCCCGCCGGAAAGAAGTTCTGGGAGCCGTATCTCGGGAAGCTCACGCCGAAGGATGACCAGTTCTATGACCGCTGGCGCATGGGAAGCACGATTCCCGGCGGAGGCAGCCACTGTCCGCGTCCGGAACGGATGGCGGCGGCGTATCCGGATCAGCTCAAGACGATTTTCTACACCTCGCCCACCGGCAATTTCTGGTATAATCCCAAGGCGCACATCGGAAATTACTACGATGTCATCAACCTGAAATTCGCCGACCTTCTGTTCGATTCCATGAAGAAATTTTATGACTCCGACGGCAAAAACGACGAGGGCGGTTTCGCCGGAATGAACCGGACCTACGCCTCCTTCGGAATGTGCGACACTTTGATGCCGGACACCGATGTCGTCAACAACCCGACGGTGAAACAGCTCGGACTGATGACCCCGGCGGACATTGCCCGCGACGACAATGCCGGGATGTCCAACATCTACGCCCGTTTTCACCAGTATTTAGCCAACCGGATTCAGAAGGAACTGCCCGGAACCAGGCTCTACATCATGGCCTATTACAATGTGCAGTACGCCGGCTCGGACCCGCGCTGGAAACTGCCGCCGAACACGGAAGTCAATCTTTGTCTCGGCGCCCTGCCGAACAAGACCCGCAGCAAAGAAACCATGAAAGACAATCTGAACATCGCCCGCGAATGGTATGAATCGCTGGGGAACCGTCCCGTCCAGAAACTCTGGCTGTATCAGGGAACGAATCCGTTCATCGTGGCGATCTCCGGCGAGTTCGTCGGCGATATTCCGGAACTCTTCGGAAAATATCTCGGACGCACAAGCCTTTTCTTCGACCATTGCATCAACTCGCCCGGCAACGCCTGGTTTCATTATCCGGCGACTTATGCCGCCTATCGTTCCATGTGGAATCCAAAGTGGGACGCCGAGGCGGGCATCGACGAACACTGGGAACCCTTTTACGGAAAAGAAGCCGGCAATGATTTGCGCCAGTTCCACAAACTGGTCAAGGATTGCTACCTGAAATACGGCGTGAACGCGGAAAAATCCCAGCCCCTGCTCTACCCGATGTCCGACCTCACGAAAATGGAGGAGCTTCTCGACAAGGCGCAGAAAGCGGTCAAACCCGGCACGGTCGAGGAAAAACGCATGAAACTCTTCTGCGCCCCCTGGCCGAAGGCGATCCAGTCCATGAAGAACCAGATTTCCTACG